>JAGREB010000411.1 GCA_020446775.1 Paracoccaceae bacterium | reverse complement strand
TCAGGAATTCGCGGCCGCGCATGACTCCGAAACGCGGGCGTACTTCGTCACGGAACTTCCAGTGAATCTGATAGAGGTTCTTCGGAAGGTCACGGTAGGATCTGATGCAAGAGCGGAAGATATCCGTGACGACCTCCTCATGGGTCGGTCCATAAAGCATGTCGCGCTCGTGCCGATCGCGGATCCGCAACATCTCCGGACCGTAGTCGTCGTAACGTCCGCTTTCCTTCCAGAGATCGCCCGACTGAATCGTCGGCATAATAATTTCTTGCGCGCCGGCGCGATTTTGTTCTTCGCGAACGATCTGGGCGATGTTTTGGAGCACCATGGTCCCAAGCGGGAGCCAGTTGTATATGCCGGCGGCGTGTTGCTTGATCATGCCCGAACGCAGCATCAGACGATGCGAAACGATCTGCGCTTCGGTGGGAATTTCCTTAAGAGTCGGCAGAAAAAAGCGGGACAACCGCATGAAAACCTCTAACGGCCCGGAAAATATGGAAAATTCACCGGCACATTAGGCGAATCGGGGCCCAGAGGCAACGGACCCGAAACTAACGAAATCGCGACAAGCGCGAAACGCCAAAGAGCAATCCCACCGCGAGCAATACACCGAGAAAGACCTGGGGCCGCAACAAGAAATCGAAAGCGATTTGCATGAATTGTTGCATGGAAATTTGTCGTTCGCGGTTCCCTTGCTTATTTCCGGGACCGTCGGACCGCCCCAAAGCCCCCTGGTCCAGCACTTTGGCAACGCTAAAATTAGCCCTCGCGGACATTGAGTTCAAAAACTCGGATTGACTCTCGGCCGAGGTCTGGACGTTTGCGAACCGATTCATAAGCCCTTCCGCCGCTGCGCCGAGGTTATTCAGAGCCGCTGAATCCGGCATCGCGCCAGCGCCAATCAGCGCTGGGTCGATCGGCGTGCCTTCGGCCGTCCACTGCATCAGAGAAGACTCGTCCTCGCCTTCCCCCGCGACAACAATGTGCCCGCTTTCGTCGAATTCGTAATCGTCTTCCAAACCCGAATCGATCACTCGCACCAATCCGAGCACACCGTCTTCATTGCGCGCCTTTTCCATTTCACCGATATCAACAAACTTAAAGTCGATAATTCGGGACTGATCATCGACGGAAAACTCTGCCTTCCCTTGCATCGAGACATCCGAAGATTCCTCACGGAGTTTTCGCGCAGCTTCCGCCACGGCGGCCGCGGCTTCATCTTTCCGCCGCGCTTCGACAAGCGCTTCTTCAACCGTCGGCGTCTCCTCATCAAGTGTTCGCGCGTAATCAGCGGCTAGCGCGTCCGCTTCCTCAACGAATCGCAGATCGTCAAAAGACTCGAGATCGGAAAAATTCGCCAAGGGTTTTTCGATTCCGGAAGAAAGACCGGATTCTATTCCCGGTTCATTCACTCCAGGCAAAACAGTCGATGCACGAATACGATTGTTATACGTGGACGTCGATTTTTGCCTCAACGACCCCCTCACCCCCGATTCAATCTCTGTTCTTGCCGCGGCGTTAGACGCGCGGGGCGTTTCCGCGGCGTTCGGAACGGTTAGGCCATCATCCGTTTCAATACGGCGATATTCCAATCCTGATGGGTCACCGAACATTGTCGCGCGGAGAATCGGCGACGCTTGAGCGATCCCCGTCCAACAAACCGCAGACAAAACGAATAAGGATAATGGGACCCGCGTACGCCAATACATTTCTACAACTTATCCCGGCACGCTTGGGCAATCGCCGCAACGTCCTGGCGCGCCAAAATCTTTCCGTCCCAAAACACTTGGTTTCCGCGAATGCTCAAGGTTCCAAGCGGCGCTTTACCTTCGTATGGCAACACCGGCCGGGTCGACGCCTGATCACGCGCACGCAACCCCATTCGGTCGGCGAGATCGATCCCTATCGCAATGTCGATTGTGTCGGGCATAGAAATCGGTGATTCGCCCCCAAGATCTGCCGGGACGATTGGATTTCCGCGTACATCCACGCCCGGTTTGTACGCGACTCCGTCGTCAGCAACATGTTCGACAAGCGCAGCACATTCTGTACGAGACATTATCAGCGTATCAGCCATTGAAATCCGGGGCGCGAGCGCAATGGTAACTGACATCGCGACAACGCCGACCTTAATCCAGTTCTTCGAGATCGACCACATCGGCAGAATCCATACTTTAAGTCATATCATTCGCGCCGTGCCATTTGCACAAGGCAGGTAGCAACAATTATATCTTGAATCCCGTTGCATGCTTATTCAACCAAGATGGCTTATGCGTGGTAACATTCAACGGTCGCCGCAAGCCAATATCCTCTTGTTTTCACCGCTTGTTTTCGTGGGGAATCTTGAAGCCGATACCGCTTTGCGGGGAAAATTTACCTTGTAATTTCGGCGAATGGCACGGACCTTCTTAGAGAACCGGCCAACAGAACCGGCTGTCTACGTAACTGGGGGAAGCAAGATGCGAATGAACGTCACCGGTCTCGTCTGCGCTTTATTGGCGATTTTCTGTATTGCTCCGGTATGGGCGCAAGGCCGCCCGGGCGCGGCGCCTCCGGAACGCTATGTCTTGGTCCATGCCGGGACCTTGTTGGCAATTCCCGGCAAGAGTGTGGCGAAAAACCAGACGGTCGTCGTACGCAATGGCCAAATCGACCGGACGATCGACGGCTATGTCGGTGCGGCAGAGGCAGGAGTTCCCGCCGGCACGCCGACAGTCGATTTAAAAGATAAGTTCGTCCTTCCCGGATTGATGGACGCGCACGTTCACTTGCGGAGCCAACCGAGCGACATGGCGCGCGGGCAAGGCATTCGACGCGGCCGCGCGGCCCGCCTTCCCGCAGACTACACCTTCAATGCCGTCCTCTACGCGCGGCGTACCCTGGCTGCCGGTTTTACCACCGTTCGTGATGTCGGCTCCGACGACCAGTCGGTCTTCGCCGTTCGCGACGCCATCAATGCCGGCCGCATGGTCGGACCGCGCATCCTGTCGTCCGGCGCTGCGCTGTCGGCAACCGGCGGCCATGCCGACGGGTCGGTGGTCGAAGGCGATCAGCTCAGCGCGCGTCTAATGGATGGAACGTGCGACGGGCCGGACGAATGCACTCGCGCGGTGCGCTTCCAGCACAAACTCGGCGCAGATTTGATCAAGTTCACGGCCACAGGCGGTTTTTCCTCCACCCAGACTTTCGAACAGCAATTATTTTTTCCGGAAATGAAGGCGATTGTCGACGCGGCGCACCAACTCAACATGAAAGTCGCCGTACACGCCTATACGCCGAACTCCATTGCCGATGCGGTCAAAGCCGGCGCCGATTCGATCGAACACGGGTTCTTTGTTGACGACGCGACGCTGCGTTTGATGAAGAAGCAGGGCACGTTCCTGGTCCCGACTCTGGCGGCTGCTTATCCGCCGCCGTTTCTGGGAGTGAAAGACCCCGAAAGTGTGCGCATGCGTAACGAATACCGCGCCTTTGAGCGCGCCTATGCCATGGGCGTCAACATCGCGTTCGGTACCGACGCCGGGACGTTCAACCACGCCGAGAACGCCAAGGAGTTCGACTACATGGTTGAGTTCGGCATGTCCCCGATGGATGCGATCAAAGCAGCCACAATGATGACCGCGCAGCTTTTCGGTTTAGACGACGTCGGCACGCTTGAGCCCGGCAAAACAGCCGATTTGATCGCGGTCGACGGCGATCCCCTGGCCGATATCTCGGCACTGCATGACATTTCGTTCGTGATGAAGTCGGGCGTGGTCGCCAAACAGGACGGCATCATGCACGATGGTTTCACCTACCTGCCGTTCGGCAGCGACCGCGTGCGCGGCGGCGGGCGGTAGCCTTAATCACCGGCGGGCGGTGACGTTTCAACGGCGTCGTATTTCATTTGGCGGCGCAGGTCGCGTGACGCGCGAAACTGGAAATTGTAGGCCGCCCGCTCCCATGAGCCGTACATGGGGTTGGGGATCATGATCCAATCCCGGCCCCATCGCGCGCTCTGGTCCGCGGCATATGCGCGCCGCTCGGACGCCGGTTTGCGGAAACTTTCGGAAAAGTCGCCGAAATCGTCCCCGATCATCAACACGATTCGATGCGTTTGAGCGATCGATTGGCGGCGCGTACTTTTTTGAATCCGCCATTCGGGTTTTTCGTGTTCCATCAACACCGTGTCGATGTCGGTGGGCAGGTCCGCGCCAATCGCCGACAGATTGCGCCGGGTCGCCGCTTCCTTCTCGGCATCTCGATTGGTGACGAAAAATACAGTCACACCGCGCGACTGAGCATAGCGAATGAACTCGTCGGCGCCGGGAATTGGTTTGGC
>JAGREB010000004.1 GCA_020446775.1 Paracoccaceae bacterium | reverse complement strand
ATTTGCGCAAATCTCAGATAGTCAGGCACCGTCGAAACTAAACCACCGCCGCCTGAAAACAATTTTCCGGGCCGTGTAAAATGCGAAAGCGGTGGTACGTTCGAATTCCCGTTCACAAGCGGACCATTTTCCTCTTTGCGCGCGTACACGTCCGCCAGCCGATTCCGCTTTACGTCATCCGGCGAAATCCAGAACCCGGTTCCCGTCATGCCGATTTTGTCGAGGACCCTGGCTTTGATTAGTTGATCCAGTGGTTGACCCGAAGCGACTTCCGCGACGCGGCCAAGCACGTCGCCCGAAAATCCGTAATGCCATTTTGCCCCAGGTTGATAGAGCAGCGGAAACTTGGCGAGATTTGCCACGCCCTCGGCTATGGTCACGTCCGGATTCAAAACGGTTTTTTGATCGAACGTGTAAGGTGCCGGCCAATTCGGCGCGTAACCCAAGCCCGCCGTGTAAGTAAATAAGTGCCGCACCGTCATGGGCGACGCTTGATCGACGGTCGAAATCGTTTCGCCCGACCGGTCGATCACTTTCATCGTTCCGATTTCGGGAATGTATCGCTCCACGTTGTCTTCGAGGGCAAGCGCGCCGTCATCAAGTAAACTCAAAGCTGCCGTGGCCGATATCGCCCGCGTCATCGAATAAATCCGAAATTGCGTATCGGTTTCCATCGGCAACTGATTCTCGATACTGCGCAGACCGATCGCTTCCAGAGCGACCGTCTTGCCGTCACGCGCCACCGCGTACACCAATCCGGCACGGTCACCGGATGTCACCAGCTCGTTCATTTTTGTCTTGAGGTTGGCAAGCGCCGCTGCACTCATGCCGACGCTCGCCGGATCGGCGCGTTCCAAGTCGGCCGACTGCGCAGGCCCGCTCGTCATGACCACACCGACAAGAGCTGCGTGCAATAGATTTTTCGACATGACTTCGTCACCTCACGATTTCGGCTTCGACAAACAAGCAAAGCGTTCGGCCTACTCCACCGGCGCACGCACTTGGCGCGGCGACGCCAAGTCGGCGATCTCGGGTGGAATGGCCGTCCAATAGTTTTTTGCGGATACGCTCGCGCCACCGAACAGATGCCCCGCGATTTGACCTGGAACCTGATCGCCCGCGTAGGTATGAACCGTAAGACCGCGATAGGTCCACCACCGGCCGGTATCGGTCTCCACCGGCGCCCACTCCCCTATCGGCGAGGCCCCGTCCTCTGCAGCGATAGGATGCCAGAGCGCCTTCATGCAGTCCGGGGCACAAATCGTACGTTCGAACACAGCCCGGTCACCGAGCAGGACGTACAACGTATGACCACGCTGATCTCCGAATATCTTTCCAACCATCGTATCCTGCCGCGTCACCCAAGGTGGCCGTTCATTCGGTGGGGCCAATCGGACCGCGTACCAGCCGTCACCTTCACAGGTGACCACGGACGGCTTCGCATCATCCTTACAGACAAATAACGGTAGGCCTCGGAAAACCCATTGGCGGCTTCGATCCGGAGCCGCTTCGATGCTCCAATCACCTGCCGGCACGGCTGTCCAGGCCGCTTCGACGGCCTTCCACTTCGACATACATGAGTCGCCACACGCCGCGGTTCGCTCTAGCGTGTAGAGCGTGCGACCGTCGAGGTCGGTTAACACGGGCCCCGCGGGACCAGGGGCAGCCGTAAAAACCTGGGGATGGTCGGGGGCCACCCCCGCCAGTGCGTCGGGAGGACTAGGAAGGGCATAGGACGCCATTGCACCCGGCAAAGGCACGGAAACCCCCTCCTCCGGCCGGGCGACAGCAAGATCAACGAACGCGGGCAACATTTTGACTTTGTAGGCAGCCGACAACGCCGTGCATGCGCCGGTTTCAGGGTCCGGATATCCGTCCGCGAGTTCGTGGGCTGCCTGGTACAACGCCGGACAGCTGAATTGCGCGGTTTCGATCAGGTATCCCATCTTGCGGACGTAGTCCCACCAGTTGTCGACATCGTGGTAACCCGTCAGCAGGCCGTCCGCTCCCGACCCGTCAATGTCGATCTTCAATTCAAGACTCATGTCGCGAATGATCATGTCGGTCGAAACACGATTGCCGTAAAACGGCAGCCGGATATCCATACGGTCCGTCGCCAAGACTCCATCCGTCAGCGTTCCCGTCGCCGCATATTGGAAGGTCGGCGACTGATCGATGCGATAACTTGCGTAGGGTAGAATGTCGCCGGTGAGAGCTTTGCGGAACCCGTCGACAACACGAAAAAACGCGACTTGAACCCGCTGCGATGGCTCGCTTTGATCGAGCGGTGTGATTTCGATCAACCACACGCCTTTGGTTGAATCACGCCGCTCCGTATCGGCTACGTCTTCAATGTATCCGGCGGTTCGCCAACCGTAGACGCAACCAAGCAAACGATACATTTGATTGTCGATCCCGGGCTCGCCGTTAGGACCTTCAAAATCCCGATGCGCGCATGAGTTCGCGGTCGCCGCGCCATCGGACCGGCCATCCAAATCGCGCCCATAGGAAATATTTCCGCCAACGGTACGTAACGGAGGGTCCGTCACCACGTCGGGTATCCAACACACATCTTCGCCGCGCGGCCCGCGGACGGCCGCAATCACGCGACGCGCGGCCGGTTCTTTCTCGCCTCCGTCGGTCAAACGATCGCGGTCGAGCGGCGATAGACTTTTCCACCAAATTTCGTCGTTACCGATGGCGATCCCGGCCGGGCATTCGTCGAAATATTTGGTTTCGTAGATCGCCGTCCGCAAAGACACGAGGACAAACGCAAGGCTTTGGCCAGGCTGCAATCGGGCCTGCGCCGCGCGCGGGTTGTAAGCACAGACAAACACCAACATTGCGCAGGCGGCAATCGCGCGCCGTAGAATCGGATCTTGTTCTTTGAGCGAGGTGCCGGCCGCCACGATTTTCCTGACCTCCACCCTCTTCAAGAGGATACGCGTCAGAGCGTTTCTTCGCGCAATGTTAGCTGCGGGATGACCAGCCATCCGCTGTTGAAACCGCCGCCACCGGCAAACCGGTCACCGTAAATTTCGCCGGGCGCGCTGTCCCGGTTGAAAGTCGAGAGACGGCGCCCGCGATAGGCCCATTGCTTGCGCCCATCCGGCAACGGTTCCAGCGACCAATTGCCGACAGGTACCGCGTCAGGTGCCGCAACAACGATTGTCCAATGCTCCGCCTTGCAGGCGTCGTCGCACATGCCTTCAACCGCGATCTTATCGAGCATATCGTCACTGACGTAATAGAGCGTCTTACCTTGATCGTTCGCGAAAATCGGTCCGTAATCGGACGGGACGACGGTCACCCAAGGCGGCAATTCAGGCGTTGGTTGGATCAAGGCCGCTTGCCAAACGCCGCCAACACGATGTCCTCGCGTTTCGCCCGGTTTCGGATCGCCGCGATAGGCAAATAGCCACTTGCCTTTCCATGCCCATTGTCGCGTGCCGTCGTCGGAACGTGTCACGACCGACCAATCGCCGGCATCGCGTGCCGACCACGGTGCCGCGAATGGAACCCAATCGCGCAGGCAATCGCCGGTGCACGTATTGTCGGCTTTCGTGTAGAGGCTCATCCGGTTCGGTCCGGTAATCACGCGGCCGAGGACGGTCCCGGTGTAGAGCATTCCGGGTGGACGTGGTTTCAGATCGATCGCGACGTGCCAGACGTTTTGCACACCATCGCCGACCGTCGCGCCTGGCTTACGGTCGTCTTCGTTGCGATAAACCGGCCTGCCTCGGAACGCCCATTGACGCGCGCCGTCACTTCGCGTGAACGGAGTCCACTCGCCAGTGGGCTCGGCATCGCCCGGCGCGGCAAGCGGCGGCCAGCGCCCGGTGCATCCACCTTCGCAAACAGAGGCAAGCGCATTGTCGTTATCGTAAACATAAAGCGTAAACCCGTCGGCCGTCGTGTAATGAGTGCCCATGTCGGATTCGAAAGAGCCGATTGCCGAAGGAACCTCGCCCGCAACCACGCCGAGGGGCGCGATGCCGATAGCGAATATCGCGGCAATTGCCCTTGCCGCACGAAAAACACGACGGCGGTTCACGCCAAAATCTCGCTGACCGGTTTCGAAGTCTCCATCGACAACGAACCCCATTTTTGGATTTGGAGGCCCATCGCCTGCTGCACGGTCAAGCCGATCCGCGAAATTGGGTCGCCGTTGCCGTTGATGTGATAACCCGTGTTCAACGCACCGCCGCCTTTGCCGATCGTCATCACGGGTATGCCGTCCAGGGCATGCAGCTTGGCGTAATTCGTGTCGCTGTTGGCGTAAATGATCGTGTTGTCGAGCAGTGTGCCGTCGCCTTCCTTGATGCTCGCAAATGCTTCGATGAATGTAGCCAAAGCCTCGAAGCTCCGCAGGTTGTACCACGCAACCTCGATCTGATAGCCGAGTTCGGGATCGGGCGGCTCTTCATGTGTCAGCGTGTGGTGAATGAACGCCTCGCCGCGCCGGTGGAGCGTCGACAGCGCTTGACTATAGAGCATGTTGAAAACGCGGGTCTGGTTGCAGGCCACGGCCATCGCCAACAGTTCGCTCATGATCTTGTGATTGACCAGCACGTCCTCGAGCGCCGTCCCCAATTGATTTTCGCGCGGCTTGGACGGCCGCACACACGCCTCGAGCGGCGGCGGCTTTTGCATTTCGAGCGCAAGGCGCTGTTCGATCTGGCGGATCGCGGTGAAATATTCATCCATCCGGGCGCGATCGGCCGCGCCCAAGGTCGAAACAAACTTCTTTCGCTCGTCGCTGACCGCCGACAAAACGCTCGAGCGCACCATAACCTGGGGGTCGGGCGTAAATGTCGCGCTGTTTGGATCGGCAAATTCGGGCCCGAATACGCGCGCGTAAAACGCGACCGGCGACACCTCGGCGGCGTTGCGGCTGCCGGTATTGCGCGCCGTATAGCTGTCGCGCGGGTTGCCGGTCGCCGACAGTTCGAGCGACCGGAACCGCGTCGATTTTGCGATTTCGTCGGCAATCAAAACGTCGATGGTCGGCGCAGGAATGTCGCCGCCGGTCGCGGGCACGGAACCGGTGCGGCATCCGACCCATCCGGTAAAGTGGACCGTCGTGACTTTGCCATCGAGCGGCGTGTTGAAATTGGAAAAGATATTGATGTGGTCCTTGTAGGGCACCAACGCCTGGCATTCTTCCAGGAACTCGATGCCTTTGCCCGTTTTCGGCGCTACGCCGCGGCCCGGGTTGAAACCCAATCCCCAGAACCACGTTCCGAAACGCACCGGCAGCGGGCCGCCGGCGGCAAGTGCCGTACCGTTACCGTTGAGAAAGCAATCGAGGAACGGAAGCGCCACGGAGACCGCGGCCCCATTGACCAAGCCTTTCAATGCCGAACGGCGAGGTAAGTTCCTGCTCATGACGGGTTCTCCTCACGCGTGCCGGGTTGGCCGGAAAGCTGGGTATCGGCGGGCGTTATCGCGTACATGGCGTCTGAAAGCACGATCCGGCGGACAAGCGCCGGGATTTTGTAACCGCTGTCGGCAAACTGCTTTTCTTGCTCGATCAACCAGTCGCGTTCACCCAGGTTGGATTCACGGCCGGTGGCATAATTATAAAGCCGGTTGAGCACGCACGAAGGAACAGCCGGATTTTGATATAAGGCTTGGCCGAGACCAGCAGCGTCGGCGAATTTGATTCCGTCGAGTTCTCCACTTGTGTCGATCGGTTCGCCATTTTCGAGCGTGCGAAACTGCGCTCCGCCATCCAACGTCTCGAACGTCAGCCCGATCGGGTCCATCAGCTTGTGGCAACCGGCACAACTCGGCTCCGTCGAGTGCGCGCCTAAGCGCTGCCGCGCGGTCTTGTAGATGGGATTTGCGCTATCGGAAACGAGTGTGAAATCGACGTTCGGCGGCGGATCGGGAACTTTCTGGCACATGAGAATTTCGCGCACCGCTTTGCCGCGCAAGGTTGCCGAACTGCGGCCGGGATGAGAGCGCAAGGCAACCAGGCTGGCTTGGGATTGAATCCCGACCCGCTCGTCGTCCGGCGGAAACATGTACCTCGACCACGACTCAGGATCGGCCACAGGCACCCGGTAAACCAATCCGAGCGCGCCGCTGACGAACGTTTCCCTCGACGTGAAAATCTCGCGGTAATCGCGATTTTTAACCAAAAGCAAATCGACCAAAGTGCGAAGCGTTTGTTCGCGCGCGTCGTTCGCCGCGGCCAAGCTGAACGCCGGATAGATCAATCCGTCTTTTTCGAACGTATCGAACGAGTCGAAGGCCAGCATATCGTCGAAAAACGCGCGAATTCCGGTTTCGAACCGCGCTGAAGTCATCATGCGGTCGGCCTGGCGTTTCAATCCGTCGGTTGTATGCAGCTCACCGCGTTCAGCCGCCGTCAAGAGGGTGTCGTCGGGCGTCGTATTCCAAAGAAAGAAACTAAGGCGCGACGCCATCGCTTCGGCGGTTAAGCGGACCTGGCCGGGATTATTGGGATCGGGTTCGGTCGTATCGACGATGAACAGGAATTCAGGCGCCGTCAGCATTGCCGCCAACGACGCGGAAAGCCCGCCATAAAAATCGTTCAAATTCGTGGCCGCATCGCCGGCGATTTGAACTTGAGTTTCCAACTCTTCGGACGTCAGCGCGCGGCGATACAGCAGCCGGCCCGTACTCTTGAAATACGCGCGTGCGCATTCAGGGTCGGCCATTGTCGCATCGGCCGGCTTGCACGGAATCAACCAATCGCGTCTGACCGGAGCGACAACCTGCCCCGCAATCGAACGCGCAAGAATGTCGAACCGCTCGAGCGATGACCCGGTGATTGACGTTTTGCCGGCGCCGACGGCTAGCAAACCTCCGCTCCGGACCAACGGGTCAAAGCGTCCCCCGACGATAATATCGGGACCGAACACGTCGGCGATGATACGGCGGAATTGTGCTTCATTTAGAAGCCGCATGACCGGCGGACCGCCTTGGGTTTCCGGTACATTCGAATCACATGCGGCCAATCCTGCGAAGGCAACAAAGCCTACAAGAACCGCGCGAAGGGACCGTGACACGTTCATTGCGCCGCACTCCCCGCGTCGGCCGTTTCACGATCGGGATGAACGACAAAAGCCGGTAAGACCTGAATATTCATCGCCGTCGAGATCGCCGTGCATTCGCCGGTTTCGGGATCCGGATAACCATCCGCGAGTTGTTTGGCGGCAACATACATGGCCGGACAACTCCACTGCCCTGTGACAAGCAGCGATTCCAGGCGGCGCGTGTAGTCCCACCAACTGTCGAAATCGTAGTATCCCGCGATCATGCCCAAATGCGGGCCATCGTCGGCCGGGCCTTGCACGGGCAAATCGAGACGCAGGTCCTTGATGTACATGTCGCCCGTCATTTGATGACCGTACAGCGGCAACCGGATATCGGCCGGGTCGGTGACGATCTTACCGTCGACGATGCGGCCTTTGGCTGTCGCGCCATAGTGCTGGGTCTCGCTGACCCGGAACGTCGCGTAGGGCAGAATCGCGCCGTTGATGTCTTTGTACAAAACGTCGCGGGTGGCGTGGAACGAAACCTCGACTTCGGGGTCGTTCTGTTCGTCGTCAACGCCGGTCACTTCGATCAATATAATGCCGACACTTGAATCGCGGCGCTCGCGGTCGGCGTGGGCTTCGACGTAATTCCCTTTGCGCCAGCCATAAATGCAGCCGACCAGACGGTACATTTGATTGTCGACGTATGTAGACCCGTCGGGAGTCACGAATTTTTCGTGCTTGCAGGATTTGGGAGTCGCCGCCCCGTCGGTCGTGCCGTCGAGATTCATGCCGTAGCCGAACTTACCCTTAACGATTCGCTGCGGCGGATCGACCACGATTTCGGGATTCCAGCAAACATCTTCCTTTTTTGGTCCGCGTAGAACCGCCATTGGCCGGCGCGGCGGATCGACGGGTTCCATCTCGCCACCGTTGGTCAGCACGTCCTTGTCGCGCTGTGACAACCCCTTCCACCACAGCTCGTCATTGCCGATGGCGAGACCGTCGGGGCATTCGTCATAATACTTGGTTTCATAGGTGGCCGTTTCCCAAGAGGGCACCACGAAGCCGAGTGTTTTCGAGGCGGCCATGGCAGGCGCCGACAGGCCCAGCGCCAGGCCGGTCGCTGCAGTCACGAGTGAGCGGGAACGAATCATTTCGCGACCTCCTCCAAGCGTGGTTTGACATCGAGCTGGCCGCGAATTTCACCGTGATCGTACTTGGCCGTGCCGACCGTCAAATAGGTCCATCCATAAAACAGATATTGAATTTGCGCTTCGGTCAGCACGCGGGACCCGGTGACCGGGCTTGTCGCGCCTTTGCCCGCCAGATCGAACATTGCCGCACCGTTCGCGCCGGGCTGCGCCGGCCCATAAAGGCGCATGTGCGTGACCGGTCCGCTGAGACCCTTGAACGAGATGTTCCAAGATAACGTCAGCGTCGAGAGATCGAGATCGAAATCGGCGATACCGGTCGCATCGCTGACGGTGTACTTGGTTTGATTGAGCGCCGACATCTCGGCAAAGAAATGACGTTCGACCGGCACTTGCGCCGAGGCGCCCATGACGCACGCAAACAACAAACACACCGCAATAGTAAACTGCTTCATCGACTCTCCGATGGATCAATGGGGCGGTTGACGTTGCAGCTGACCGCGAATTTCGCCGTCGGGCCACTTCTTGGATTTAATGTTGACGTAGATGCGC
Organism: Paracoccaceae bacterium; assembly: GCA_020446775.1. GTDB lineage: Bacteria > Pseudomonadota > Alphaproteobacteria > Rhodospirillales > Rhodospirillaceae > VGEM01. The sequence goes on along the minus strand of JAGREB010000004.1, from coordinate 3,384 downwards.
TCGTTGATGAGATATTGGAGTTCCCCGTCGCTGATGATCGCCGAACCTTTCATCGGTGAATTCATTCCGTCTTCACCGATATTGATCAGCATCCCCGACGTCGCGCCAACATTTTCAGGGCCGTAAAAGCCGGCTTCCGTCGGCGGCGAACTCAAATCTTTGTAAGTCACGGTCCAGGTCAATTTAAGTGTTTCCCGTTCGAGAACGACTTCAGCTAGACCTTTTGCGGGACTGTATGTCGGAGAGCTTTGCTCGTTGTCCGACAGTTCCGCAATGAAGCGAATATCGTTCGCCCCGGCGAACACGGGGTTCGCGACGGCCAACGCCGCAATCAAGACAGCGTACACCCAAGTCAGCAATTTCAAAGGCCGGCAAATGTTCATGCCCTCTCCGGAAACGGGCTCCAAGAGCGCGGAAACGCGGCAATGTCTTCGCAAATTCAGCGGGATGCAACACGCCAAACCTTGGCGTTGCCCGCGATACGGACTCATCGATGGGCGCGACATGCACCGTCGGGTACGATAGCCATAATCCCGTCACTCATATCGTTCCGGATTCCGAGCATCGGCATGAAATTTCTGCGATCTGCTGTATTGATCAGCGCGGCCCTGTGCGCGAGCGCTCCTGTTGCCATTGCCGAAGCGCCGCCCAACCGAACCCTTGGCTTTACCGTGACCATTTGGGATTTCGGGATTTACGAAACGCGATTTGCGGATGAATGCCCGGCAGGGATGAACCCGGGTTATGACGAAATCTGGTGGCGGGGCTTGTCAAAGGAAGAGCGCGCCGAGAAAACGGCGAACGGTCTGAATTCGCGCCTCGATCGATACTTCAACGCGATCCGCCGCGGTCCCAACGGCGAAGACGTCGCCATGAACCCGTTTTCTGTCCCGCCCGAGCCGTTTCTTTACGCCGTCGGCCCCAAGTCTTACGGCTTCAACCTGGATGGAACCACGGACGGTTCGGCCACACCGAAGTCCTGCAAACATGGGAAGTTCGAAGGCGCCGACGGAACGCCGGCGGTCGATAACCAAGTGTTCCGCCTGTTGGGATGCATTTACGGCTTCCGGTCCTACGGACAGTATCAGGTCAATGCCAACGAGAACCGGAAATCCAACGGCCTCGGCATGACGCTGATCGAAATCACCGATGTCGACGACACGCAAAACGATCCCGATGTAACGATGACGTTCCATCGTTCGATCGACCAGTACACGTTGGATGGACGGGGTCAGTTCGTGCCGTTTTCGAGTTATCGTATCGACACCGAGAACGGCGTTTCGCGTTACGGGGATTCCGTAAAAGCCAAGATCGTCGACGGCGAAATCATCACGGACGCCAACGACGTCCGCCTACCGTTCTACGGCAACTATACATACATGGACCAGTTGCTGAGGGACTTCCGCCTCAAGATGAAGATCAGCGAGGACGGGGCGACCGCAATCGGCCTCGCCGGCGGATACTACTATCTCGACCAATTGATGTTTTATGTCTGCGGTGTCGGACCGATAGCATCAAGCGGATTTTCGGACTGCCCGTCGACATATGCGGCGGCGCGCGAGATCGCCGACGGCTACCCCGATCCGGAAACCGGAAAATGCACGCACCTGTCCGGCGCCTTCCCTTTCAAGGCCGTGGCCGCGTTCATCATCCATCCGGATCAACAGTCTGCCGAGGACAGCGCAAAGTAAGATTGGCCTGCCCTGCACGCTTTCATCGATTGAGCGTTACGCTTTCCGTCTTGGCGGAATGTTGGCATTCAAGCGGAAAGCGTTGTCGGGATCCCAGGCGGTCTTGATGTCGACAAGACGCTCATAATTGCCACGGTAATTCTTGCGGATTGTATTTTCGCGATCGTCGTCGGTCGTGTTGACGTAAAAGCCGCCGTCACTCAGCGGCTCCATTACCGACCAATAATCCCGAGCGTACTTAAGCCACCCCGGACCATCCTCCGATTTATCCCAATCGACGCTGATGCTGATTTGGTACTTCGCGTCGCGGTGAGCATAGGCGGTCGCGTCCATCGGCACGCGGCCGGCGGCGCCACCGTGCGACGCCGCGCTGATGCCCGCTTTTGCCGTCGGATGCTTCATGAAGTATTCGAGCATCACTTCCGGCAACTTGGCGTCGACCCGGTCGAAGAAACCGGACTTGGAATAGTAGTAGCGCCCGTGCGCGTAGATTCTATCGGCGGCCGCTTGCATCGTGACGTAGTTTGCCGACGTGATTCGGCCAATGATCGGTTTGCCGAATGTCACGAGTTTGCCCAGCGCTTTTTCGGCTTGGTCGGGCGTGCCGATATATGTTCCGCCGATCGCAACCGCCGCCTCGCCTTGTGCGTTCCGCCGCAAACCCAGGCTGCTTGCCGTTTCGTCGGGTTGCTCGGCGTCCCACTCGAAATAGAACTTCATGACATCGGGCGCCGCCTCGATCGGGAAGGTATACGCGAACGACGTGACCATCGGATCCATTTGATAAAGCTGGAACTCGAATTGCGTGACAATGCCGAAATTGCCGCCACCACCGCGCACCGCCCAGTAGAGATCGGCGTTTTCGTCCGCATTGGCTTTGACCAAGCGGCCATCCGCAGTCACCATTTCGACGCCAAGATTGTTGTCGAGCGTCAAGCCGAATTTTTTCATCAATCGGCCGTGCCCGCCGCCGGTCGCCAAGCCTCCGACACCGGTGTGCGAAACAAACCCGGCGGTTGTCGCGAGACCGTATTCGGCAGCGGCCCGGTCGAGGTTCCCCAACAAAGCCCCACCCTGAATACGGCAGGTTCGCGCATTGGCATCGACTTCAGCGTTTTGCATCCGCGACAGGTCGATCACCAAACCACCGTTCGTGGTGGATTGGCCCGAATAGCTGTGTCCGCCGCAGCGTACGGCCATGAGAACGTTATTGGTTCGCGCAAATTGAACGGCACTGACGACGTCATTTGAATCGGCGCATTGCACAATCATCGACGGGCGCTTGTCGAAACTCGCGTTCCAGATTTTCCGGGCGGCTTCATATTGTTCGCTGTCGGGCAATACGACGTCGCCTTTGATTGACTTTTGCAGGTCGGAAACCATCCCCTCGCTGATCGTGACCTTGTCGCCTTTCGGCGCAACCGCCTGGAGATCCGCCGCCAAGCCGAGGCCGACCGGGAATGACGAGGCTGCGGTTACGGTTATGGCTGAAGAGAGAAAATCGCGACGTTTCACGGTGGCCTCCGGTTAAGAAAAGACGATCCCGATGGTGCCCTAGGGCGCGTTGCGGAACAAGGCGGAACACGCAAATTCTCAGCAAAACACACTGCTGAATTCGCTCGTGGCGGCGTGATCTCCGTTCACACGCCGCAGCCCCACGTCTACACTAACTCCTGTCACTGGTGCACAAATT
>JAGREB010000410.1 GCA_020446775.1 Paracoccaceae bacterium | reverse complement strand
TCGCGAATCACCGCGCGCATCGTATCGATGTGCGCTTTGACGATCTCGAGCATCGCGTCGTCATGCGGGCAGGGCGGCTTGGTGACGTCGTAGAGCGATTTTGCGAAGACGGTGATCAGTGGATAACCGAAGGTCCCGCCTTGTCCGCGCAATTCGTGCGCGATCAGGTTGATTTCTTCGAAATTGCTGGTGCGCTCGCCCGCGCGCTGTTTGGCGTCGGCCACTTGAGCCGACAACCGGTCGAGATATTTCTTGGCCCAGTCGATGAATCCTTCCGCCTCGCGCTTCAACGCGCTTTCGGCGGATTCCAAAACGTCGAACGGCAGCACGAACGGCTGGCGCGCGGCGTTCGATCCCATTTTCTGCTTCAAATAGTTGGGCAGTTTGAAAAACCAGACGTCGCTCGGCGCTTTCGGTTTTTCGATCCGGTCTTTGGAATAGACGACCGTGCCATGCGATTCATCGGGCTTGCGCCGCTCGGTGCCCATCGGCGGCCCGGCTTTGCTCGACCGGCGGCGGTCGGGGCCGAAGTACGTTTGCGTTGTGATGAATTGACGGGGATTGTCGATCAGCCGTTGCAATACCTTGTAGACGTTCTCGACCGAGAACGGCTTGGCCATGAACTCGCTGACGCCGCGGTCGCGCGCAGCCTCGACGTTGACCCGGTCGGCAGCGCCCGAAATCATGATGAACGGCATGAAACGATTGGGCGAAGCCTTGTCGTCTCGCAACCATTGCAGAACGAGCTGCCCCGAAATCGGCGACATGATCAAATCCGAGATGACGATGTCGACCTGCTCGGAGGCGGCAAAACTTTTGGTGGTACTGCGCAGGTACTCAACTGCTTCTTTGCCGGTCTTGGCTTTGAACATGCGTGTGAAGCCCATGCGCTTGAGCGCATTGGCGAACACGTCGAGCATGTATTCATTGTCCTCGATCACCAAGATCGAGAGCCGGTCTTGGCCGAGATTCTCTTGTTTGTCTTTGCTCACAGGGTGCGCCGGTTAATCGTTTCGCGTACGAACTATATATCCAAGTCCTTGCTTTATTGCATCTTTAACACGCAGAAACCGACCCAAGGAAGGAGCCAGGCGAATGGAGCGTGAAACGATATTTCTGCGCTCCCGTCTCTACTTGAAGTCGCAATCACATCAAGCGATTTAACCATATGATTTTAATATATAATATTCCTTTTTGCCGCCTTTTGAAGCTCGAAAATAGCAGCAGCCCGATTCGTCCGGTTGCTTATTTGAGCCAAGCGGGCGTTTCGTTGGCAGGGGCCCGGGTTCCCCAGTTTCCCGCCATCGGGACACAAGGTCCCCCAATGGATTCGCGCCGGGCGCAATCTTTTTCCTTTCCGTCGATGTCGCCTAAGATGGACGACTGTCCGTGAACGCTGCCGTCCGATGAAGTTGTATTTTTCTCGTCTGTCTTGCGCGCTGTTGGCGCTGCCCATGTTTTTGATTTGCGCCATCCCGATGTCTCGCGCCGAGACTTTGCGCGAAAGACTTCTCGCCATTCCGATCAGCGAAGCCCTGGGCGGCGAAACCACGCGTCCGGTCGCCACGGGTGACGCGTTCACGTTCGTCGCCGGCAATGCGGCGACCGAGACCAAGGAACTGTTCTCCCTCGGCAATCAAATGTTCACGACGGTTTGGGTGCCTGCGCCCGGTCCGCAACCCGTAACCGATGGCCTGGGGCCGTTGTTCAATCGGGAATCGTGTCTCGACTGCCATGTCCAGAACGGCCGGGGTGCCCCGCCCGGCGACTCAACTGGAAAACTCGAGACCAGTCTGGTCCGCGTTTCGATTCCCGGCACGGACAAAAATGGCGGCCCAAATCCGGTGCCGATCTACGGCGATCAGATCCAGGATCGCGCCATCGACGGCGTCCCGCCGGAAGCGACGGTTCAGATTTCATGGACCGAGCAGCCGGGTGAGTACGGCGACGGAACGCCGTACAGCCTGCGCCGGCCCAAGGTGATGCTGGTGAACCCGCAATATGGACCTTTTCCGAAGGACCTATTGATGTCCTTCCGCGTCGCCAATCCGGTGATCGGGCTCGGTCTGCTCGAGGCCGTGCCGCGTGCGACGATGGACGAACTCGCCGATCCCGATGACGCCGACAACGACGGCATATCGGGCCGGGTCAACATCGTGTTCGATGTACCGGCGCGTGCCAAGAAAGAAGGCCGCTTCGGGTGGAAAGCCAATAACGCGAGTCTCAGGAATCAAAACGCGGGTGCTGCGCTAGGCGACATGGGGATATCGACGCCGGTGATGCCGATCGATCTGTGTCTGCCGGGCCAGGACGCCTGCGCGGCCGCGGCCAGGAAAGCGCGGCCACGCGAGGGCATAGAGATGACGGCGAAGTTTTTCGACCAACTCAATATTTATACCGAGCTGATCGCCGTGCCCAAACAACGCAACGGTGACGCTGAAGACGTCCGGCGCGGCGAACGCGCGTTCCGCGACATGGGATGCGCAGCCTGTCACATGCCGACGCTGGTTACCGGCGTGGTCGATGGGCGGCCCGAAGTAAGCGTCCAGACGATCCATCCGTTCACGGACCTTCTCATCCACGACATGGGCGAGGGTTTGGCCGACGGCCGGCCCGATTACCTTGCCGGCGGTTCGGAATGGCGCACGGCGCCGCTGTGGGGCATCGGGCTGACCAAGAAAGTCAGCGGGCATACCCAATTGCTGCACGACGGCCGGGCGCGCGATTTCGCCGAAGCGATTCTCTGGCATGGCGGCGAGGGTGAGGCCGCAATGGAAAAGTTTCGCGCCGCCGACAAGGCCGCGCGCGACGACTTGTTGTCGTTCCTAAGCTCGATCTAGTCATTACGCAAAAACGCCGCGACCGGCAGGCCGCGGCGTTCCCACGAATATTCAGCGCGCGTCAGTTGCTGCGCGCAGCTTGCGTCCACGCGAAATTGCCGTCCTTGAATCTTTCGATCGCGGCCTGCAATACGTCGTAGGCTTCGCATCCGCTTTTGCAGGTGGCCGAGATCAAGACGAGGTTCTTCTCGGCCGACGGTTGATCGCCGAGTTTCAGGAAGAGCTCACCCTGATATTCAAGCGCGTTGTTGTGCTGCGGATCGATTTCGAGCGCCTTGTTGTAATTCTCCATGGCGAGATCGAGCTCGCCGAGATTGCGTTGGCTGTAGGCCAGAAGATTATACGCGTCCGCGTTTTCCGGTTCGAAACGCAGAATCTCTTCCAGCATCTCGACCGCTTCCTCGAAGTTCTGATTGTCGATCTCGGCCTTGGCTTCGTCCATGGAATGAGACGCGAAATCGACGCCGGCAATCGCCCACGCGGCGCCCGATCCGGCCACCATCGATACGGCGACGGCCATTCCCAGCAAATGGTTCTTGAACGTGGTCATGCGCGGACGTCCTTTCGTTGATCAATATGTGTATCCCGGTTGGCGCGATTGATACCGCATTCCTGCTCGCGAAGTCGAGTGGCGGCGGGGTTTCGTTTGCGCCAGTGGACGCGACTCACGAGTCCCCGTAACCTCTTGGTCCGCGATGCTTTTTAATCGAGCCCTGCCGGAAGGCTTAAACCGCGATGAACGCCAGACCAGAGATTGCACTTGCGATTGTCCAGGCGTTGGCCGCCCGGCTCGGGCCTGGCGCGGTCGTGACCGACCTCGCCGAACTCACGATTATGGGCAACGATTTGTTCTTTTGGGACAATGTCGTGCCGCCAGCTTGCATGGTCCGCCCGACGTCGCCGGACGAGGTCGTGGCGGTTGTCGAGGCCACCCGAACGGCCGGCGCGCCGCTGTTCATGCGCGGTGGCGGTATGTCTTATACCAATGCATACGGGCCCCAAGTCCCGGGCGGGGTGCTGGTCGACCTTGGCGGGCTCGACAAGATCCGCGAAGTCGACGTCGTCAATCGCTATATCGTGGTCGAGGCGGGCTGCACCTGGAAACAGATCGTCCAAGCGTTGGCCCCGCACAGCATGGCGGTCGATTTCCCGGCGCCGTTGTCGGGAAGTCATTCGACCGTCGGCGGGGCGTTATCGCAAAACGTTCCCGGCGGCATGCAAGGTGTGCTCGGCCTCGAAGTCGTGCTCGCGGACGGCTCGGTCGTCCATACCGGCGCCTGGGCGTCGCGCCGCAATGCCAAACCGTTTATCCGCAATTACGGTCCCGATCTGACCGGCATGTTCCTCGGCGATAACGGCGTGCTTGGTATCAAGACCGCCGCGGCGCTGCACATCAAGCCGCGGGCGCGCGGCGCGGCTTTCGCATCGTTTGCGTTCGAGAATTACGCAGACCTGGCCCAGACGATGATCGAGCTGTCCCCGTTCGATTTCATCACGCGGCGCACGGGGTTGTGTCCCTATGAAACCCAAAACATCGCCAAGGTCGGCCTCGGTGACGCAATCAAGACGGTGGCGCAAGTCATCGCCGCCGAGAAATCAAAGGTCTCGGGCTTGATTGAAGCCGCTAAAATGGCTGCGGCCGGGCGAAATTTTCTCGATGGGGTCAAGTGGTCGTTTCACATCAAATCGGAAGCGGTTTCCACGGCGGCAGCCGAGGAAGGCATTGCGCTGGCCCGCGCCGTGTGCTTGAAACGCGGGAGAGAACTACCGCCGATCCTCCCCCGCGCGCGCGAAGCGGTCGGCTTCTCGATCCGCAAGTTCCTCGGCAAGGACGGCGAACGTTGGATCGCCACAAGTTCGGTTTGGCCGATCGCGCGCGCCGTCGAAATCGCCGATGCGGTCGAAGATTTCGTCGCCGCGCGCCGGGTCGAACTCGACCGGCACGGTATTGTCGTGTCCTACATCACCAATTTCAGCCCTTACTATTTCTTGTGCGAACCGTGTTTCTACTGGCGTGACGAGCTCTCGCCGCTCCATTTGCGCAATTTGCCGGCCGACGAAGCCGAACGGTTCAAATCATTTGCGCCCAATCCGGCCGCGCGCGCGGTTGTGAAGAAGACACGCGAAGAAATGCGCGACCTGTTCCATTCGCTCGGGTCGATCCACGTCCAGGTCGGCGACTTCTACCGCTTTCAAAGCGAACTGAAGCCCGAAGCCTTGGCGCTTCTGAAGACGGTCAAGCGCGCACTCGATCCCGAACGCCGGCTGAATCCCGGCAAGCTTGACGGGCTTTCCGGTTAGTTTGCCGTCATCGGCGGAAATTTGTCCGCGATCTTGCACGTCGCCGAAATGCCCGAGGCTTCCAGCGTGATCTTTTTTGCAAGCGGCGTGGTGTCCGCGGCGGTGAACGGCGGCGAGGTCCATTCGCCGTCGATCAGCATCAGTTTCATCCGGTCATCGAGCCCGAACCCGTCGGCGGCCGGATACGCGGCGCGTAGCAGCATTAGTGTGGCGTCCTTGCCGTCCTTGGTCTTGACCTGCGTACGATATCCTCGGTCATAAGCGTCCACCGTTCGTTTCCCGTCGGCGTCCTTGATCTTGCAGGTGTAAGGCCGCGACCGATAAAGCTTGATATGGGTCTGGTCTTCGCGGCCCAGGAACAGCATGCCCGCCGACCAGTTGTTGTCGTAAAGCCACAATTGATCGGGTGTCAGCACCCATTCGGCATCGGCCTTGAACTCGGCGTCGGTGCGTTTGGAGATAAAGGCGCAGGTGCCCGGGCCGTATTGCTGCTTGTCGGGCGTGTTGCCTTGCAGCACGCCGAACAATTGCGCGCCGTCGCGCCGCCACAGCCAGTCGCAATTGAGCGCTCCCGGATCGCGCATCTTCACTTCACCCCACAGTTCAGGGTGGTCCTGCAGGTTTTCATATTTCTCGGGGTCGGCCGGTCCCTGGCCGAAGATGTTGACCGCGCCCAAGGCCTCATCGATCACGGCCTTATAGAGAACCTGGCTGCCGCCGATGATCGGCCCGTCTCGTCCGCCGGCGTTGATCTGACCGTAAAACACCACGTCGCCGATTTGTGGCGCGTCGATGCGCGCAAACGTGCGGTGCCATTGCTCGTGCTCGCCGTCCTTGGGCATGGCGACCGTGTGCTCGTAATAAATCTGCGGCGTCGAATCCCACGCGCCCGGGAACCAGGCAATGAGATCGTCCATCACCGCTTCGAGTTCTTTGCGCTGCTGCTCGTAACCGGGCAGCGCGCTGGCTTGCCCGATGCAAGAGATCAAGAATCCCGCCGCAAACAGACCTGATCGTAAATTGAGTGCCATGGTGGTACGCTTCCTAGGGACGGTGAACCGGCGCAAACTCAAGCCAAAATACTTTACCGAGAAACGTCGGCCAAGACCGCGTGTTGGTCTTGAAAGGGTGGAGGCAGCTGCTTCGCGTATTCGCGTGCAGCCGGGAAGGGGGCGGACATGCGTATTCTCGTTTCAGCATTGTTCTTGATCGCGGCGTTGCAGGCCGAGGTGAGGGCGCAAGCGCCGTCGGGGACTGCCGCCGATACGGAAGTCATCAATATGTTGCCGGGTGTGCAGGGCTTCGCCCGACCGCCGACCGCGTTTCAGGCCGGTATGAGCATCGCGCCGATGGCGCGGGCGACGATCTTCGTGCGCAATGTCGATGAATCGCTCAAACTCTACCGCGACATCCTCGGACTCAAACCGATGTTCGACAATTTGTGGAAGGGCAAGGGTATTAACGCGATCATGGGCACGGAAGGACTGGATTTGCGCGCGACCGTCTTGATGGCGGGCGAATCCGTGGTCGGCAATATCGGCATCTACCAAGTGTCCCCCGATACCGAAGCCGTGCCCGCGCCGCGCCAGACACCCGACACGCGCACCGGGGATTTCGCTGTGGTGTTCCCGACCAACGATATCTGGACCCTGACCGAGAAGATCAAGGCGGCTGGTTATGTGATCGTTTCCCCGCCCGTTACACTGATCGAACGGCCCGGCTACAAAGAGCAACCGGTCGAAATGATGTTTCGAGACGCGGACGGCGTGCTCGTCAATCTGGTTCAAGCCGGCGTCCCCGAGTAGATTTCCGGAAACCGGCCCCTCGACGGAGAACGACCATGGAACGGCGCGACTTTTTTTCGATGTTGGCGGCGGGTACAGGTGCGCTGGGCGGATCGCTGCTCGATCCCAGTCCCGCCGAGGCAAATTGGGGCATGGTGGCGCCCGGTCCGGTGCCGCCAACCGGATTCGATGGCCGCGCGCTGGTCAACAAGGCGCGCGCATATGAAGTGATGGAACGCGAAGGCGTCGACGGGATCGTCGCGCTCAACCCCGTCAACGTGTTCTATCTCGGCAACTACTTCAGCTATGAACTCCAGAAGTTGCGCGCGATCCCCAGTTTTGCGGTGATGCCGCGCGATCCCAACCTACCGTCGTTTCTGGTGGCGGCTGGCACCGACTTGATGTTCCTGGCGAACGGCGACCGCGAAGTACCCGAGATCGTGCCGTACAGCTTTCCCGTCGAGCTCGAGAAATATCTCGAAGGCGGCGATTGGTCCGTCGAACCCAAGGCTGGGCCGGTCGGAGCTTGGCCCAAGGGCAAGAATCCGTTGAGTGAACGCGAAAAAGTGTGGGTCGACTTTGGCGCGCGCGCCAATGAACGGCGCGCGGCCACGCCCGAATGGGCGCTGGTGCGCGCGCTCGAACTGGCGGGATTGAGCAAGGGCAAGATCGCGGTCGATGACATGCGCATCGCTCATGTCCTCGACACGTTGGGCCGGAAAGGTGTGACGTGCGTGCCGGGCGACAACACGTTCCGCAAAATCCGGATGGTCAAATCCGAAGTCGAACTCGGGCACATGCGCACGATTGCGCGCATCAATCAGGACGCGTGCATGGCGATGTTGCGCCAGATCGGCAAGGGCGCAACCAAGGACGATATCGACGAGCTGTTTATGGCCGAAGCGGCCAAGCGTGGTGCCAAGGCGATGTGGATCGCGACCGGGACCATTGGCGGCTTAATTCACGGCGAGGTCGTCGAAGGCGAGCCGATGATGATCGATTCCGTGTGCCAGCGGAATTTCTATCACGGCGATTTCGGGCGCACGGCCGTACTGGGCGAGCCGACCAAGGAAATCAAAGCGTGCATGGCGGCGATGAAAATCGGAATGGAAACTGCGCGCGCGACCATCAAACCGGGTGTCAAGTATTCGCAGTTGCGCAAGGCGGTGGTCGAGGCGCAGCAAAAGGCCTACACCGGCAATTCCGGGATCAAGTTTGCCGCGGCGCCGCACACCGTCGGTTTGCAGCACACCGACCAGGCCTACCGCGACGGCCTACCGTTCGTGGTTGCCGAAGATCATACCTTCGAGGAAGGCATGACCTTGACCGTGGACCAGCCGACATCATTGCTCGGTTGGGGTTGGATTCATTGCGAAGACCTGTTGGTCGTTACCAAGACCGGCGTTGAACCGCTTGCCACGGCCGACGGCCCGTTGGTGATTCTCTAGGCGTTTCTCAAGCAGGCGAATTCTCGCGTCTATTGCCCGTAAGGCCTGACGGCGTTTGCTCTGCCGGGGTGTGGGGCGCGGCCGTAATAAATCCTTGATGTCCGATTGTGGACGATTCCCGTCCGATTGCGTTTGCCTTCCCGAAGAATTGTTTTTAAAAAAAACCATCGGGGAAGCTTATTTTTCTCATCGGAAACTGTGGTTGGGGCGCTGATTCATGGAAGTTTTGGAACTTGATACACCGATGATGGTGTCGGGAATCGTTCTGGTCCTGACGTTTGTCGGAATATTCACCGAAGGCGTTCACGGTTTTCACCGCGCCAAATTCGCTTTGCTGGGCGCCGGGGCAATGGTGCTCTGCGGTCAGTTGTACGGGTTTTACAACCAGGAACTTGCGATCGAAGCGATCGATTGGAACGTGCTGTTCCTGCTTGGCGCGATGATGACGATCGTCGCCATCATGATCCCTACCGGCGGCTTTCAGGCGCTCGCGTACACCATCGCCGATATGAGCCGGGGACGATTGTTCCTGTTGCTGGCGCTGATGGGGTCCTTGGTGACCGTGTTGTCGCTGCTGCTCGATAACGTGACGACGGTCGTGATCTTCGGCCCGCTGATCATTCTGATTTGCCAGGCGCTGAAGGTGAGCCCGATTCCCTACCTGTTGGCGGCCGCGCTGCTGTCCGATACCGGCGGTGTGGCGACGCTGGTCGGCGACCCGCCCAACCTGATGATCGGC
>JAGREB010000409.1 GCA_020446775.1 Paracoccaceae bacterium | reverse complement strand
TTTTACATCGAAGTTAAATCGACCGGCGGGTTCTAACCCGGTTCATCCAGCGTTATCTGGTCATAGGCCACGATGCCGAACACGGAATCGAACCCGCGGGTGCGTGCACTCAGCCCAATGAACGCCACCCCTTCGAACAAAAACAAGCCCGGCGCCTGGTCGTGATAATAGCGCATGACTTGGCGCCGCAGGGCCAGCGCCTTGTCCGGGTCGGTTTCGAGCCACGCTTCCTCGATCACCGGCTGGATCGCCTGGTCGCAATACCACGGCACGGTTTTGCGGCACGAGCTCAGGTTGGTCATCTGGATGGAATCGAGGGTCGGATAGGCGCCCCATTGCAGCGTCATGGCGTCGGCTTCGTAACGGCCGCGGACAAAATCGGTCAAATAGCGGATCACCGGCTTCATCTGCACGGTGACATTGACGCCGATCTGCGCCCAGTCGTTGGCGATTTGCTGGATAATCGCCAGCATGCTGGTGCCGAAACCCGAGGTTTGCAGGGTTATCGCGAAACCATCCGCGTATCCCGCTTCGCGCAACAGCGCCCGCGCCGCGTCGGGATCGTAGGTGTAGGGTTCGATGTCCGGATCGTATCCAAACGCCGCCGCCACCGTCGGCTGCGACGACACCGTGGTTCTTCCGCCCAGCAATTGTTTGATGATGCGGTCGAGATCGACGCCCAAATTCAGCGCACGCCTGACGCGCACGTCGTTGAGCGGTGTCTCGCGGCCTTCGCCGAACAGGAAAACGATGTTGGTCGCCGAACCGTCGCGCAATGTGAAGATGCTGCCGCCGATGCGCTCCACTTCGGAGAAGTCTTCGGGGGCGACCTGGTAGGCGACGTCGATGCGTCCGGATTGCAGGCCCGCCAGGCGCGGCGGCGCATCGGGCAGATTGATGTACTCGATCGCATCGATTTTCGGTTTGCGCCACGACGAACGATTGGCCCGCAGTTCGATCCGCGCCGGACCCCAGCTCTCGGCCACGAAGGGCCCGGTGCCGACGGGGGTCAGGGAGAACTGCTCCGGTCCCATGGCATGCCACGCCTCGATGTCGACGATGGGCAGAACCGCGGCGTACCGCGGCAACATCGGCACGGGGTGCGTTGTTTTGATCTCGACCGTCGACGCATCGACGACGCGCGCACCGTCCAGGAACAGCATTTCCCGGCGCACGCCTTCGGTCGCCGGTCCCGGGCCGCTCAAATAATCGATATTTCCGGCGACGGCGGCGGCATCGCAGGGCTTGCCGTTCGAGAATACGACCCCTTCGCGCAACGTGAACCGCCATGTCAGCGGATCGATCTGGGTCCACGCGGTCGCCAGCCATGGCGATACGGTGCCGTCGTGTTTCAGCCGCGTCAGGCCGTCGAACAGCGCGGCCAGGACCACGATCGACGGCGTCTGGATGTTGGCGAAGGCGTTGCCGCGTTCCGCCGGAAAACCGCCGATGGCGACGCGCAAGACCTTTTCGCTCTGGCCGCGCGCGGATGCCAGGGTCAACGCCGTAGCGCCGCCGCCCATGATCGTGGCGGCACCGCCGACAATCGCGGCGCGCCGGGTGGAATCGGTTTTTGACGGGACCATCGCAACTTTTCCTTCAGGCGGAAGTATCGCCGAAAGCGGGACAGACTCTTAGGCCCAAGTCAAGAACGCTTTCCGGCACGAAATGTTCATCAATTGTCCGCACGGATCAAATCTGCCGCGCGTTCGCCGATCATGATGGCACAGGCGTTGGTGTTCCCGCTCACCAGCCCCGGCATGATCGATGCGTCCGCAACCCGCAAACCTTCGACACCGCGCACTTTCAAGTCCGGGCTCACCACCGCGCTGTCGTCGCGGCCCATGCGGCAGGTGCC
>JAGREB010000408.1 GCA_020446775.1 Paracoccaceae bacterium | reverse complement strand
CGGGCCTCCGTCCGGTGGCGGGACGGTGGGGAAGTACGCCACCGGATGCAGGCCGATTTGAGGCCGGAAAGTGTATCTAAATGGTGAATCCGGGGCATTTTGTGGCCGAGTCGCGTTCAATTTCCTTGACCGACTCGGCCCATTATGTGACCCAGCCGCGCCACGGTGTTGAGTCATGCTGTCATTGCCGCTTGCCGCCATTCTCTTAAGCGTCTGCTCGGGACTCGGATTCGGAGCGGCGGACTATTTCCGCAAGGCGGTACCCAGCGACGCGTCGCCGTTCCTGATCATGTTCTATTTCATCGCCGGACAGATTCCGGTGTTGGCCGCATGGCTTGCAATATCGGGACAGGCGACATTCACGAACGCCTATTGGCTTCCGGGCAGCGCCGCGGCAGTTGCAGGTTTTTTCGCCAACGTCCTGTTTATTGTCGCCATTCGCAGGTCGCCTTTAAGCGTGATTATTCCCGTGCTGTCCTTGGTGCCGGTGATGACGGCATTGTTCGGCGCGTTGATTCTGGGCGAGCGCATTTCGTCGCAACAATTATCGGGCATCGTCTTGGTGGTCATGGGCCTGGCATTCGTGCTCGCGCCCGCCAACGCGACATCGCCGGCCGGGTTGGTCGGCAATATCGTTCGGGAACCGGGCTTGCCGCCGATGCTGGCGGCGGGGACGTGTTGGTCCCTTACGCCCGCATTCGACAAATTGGCCGTTGCGGCCGCATCGGTGCCGATCCATGCAATAATTCAAGTTTCGGCGCTCATGATTGCCTCGGGGTGTTGGCTGATGGTCACCGGCGGACCGCGATCGCTGGTGCCTGATCGCCGGGCCGTGCTGCCGCTGGCAGGCGCCGCACTCGGCGCTGGTCTTGCCTATGCGAGTCAGCTCGCGGCCTACATGGCCGCCCCGGTCGCCGTCGTCGAACTCATCAAACGCGTTACATCGATGGCGAGCGCCTTGATCGTCGGCCGCGCCATGCTCAAGGAGCGCGTGACGTGGTCGAAAACCATCGGGATCATCATTATTGCGCTTGGCTTGCCCCTGGTTCTGCTGGGCTGACAACTGTTGCCATTGCCGCCGCGCTGGCCAATAGTGGCCATCATCACTCTATGCCTCGATCATGAAGCCGTTCGACCTTATCTTCCGCAATTTGATCCGCACCGGCAGTCTGACGGTGATCGACGCCGACGGCGCGATTTACAAGTACGTGGGCCGCAATCCCGGGCCGGCGGCGACGATGAAGCTGCACGATCCACAGTTGGCCAAGCAGCTGTTTCTCGACCCCGAAATGGCGGTCGGCGAAGGCTACATGAACGGGACGCTGACCATCGAGGATGGCGGCACGCTCTATCAGTTCCTCGATGTCATCTACGGCAACTACATCAATGCGCCGCGCAGCGGAATCTTCGGCGCGCTGCTCGAATTGCAGCGGATCGTCAGACGCCTGGCGAGCCGCAATCCGATTGCCGTGTCGCGGAAGAACGTCGCCCATCACTACGACCTCAAGGACGAACTGTTCGAGTTGTTCCTCGATAAAGACCGGCAGTATTCGTGCGCGTATTTCGCCAAACCCGACGACAGCCTTGAACAGGCTCAGATCAACAAGAAACGTCATCTGGCCAAGAAGCTGGCGTTGCAACCCGGACAGCGCGTGCTCGACATCGGTTCGGGTTGGGGCGGTCTCGGCCTGACGTTGGCGCAGGAGTTCGGCGCCGATGTCACCGGCGTCACGCTTTCGGACAATCAGCATGCCGTCAGCAACGCGCGCGCCGCCGAGGCCGGGGTTGCCGAGCATTGCCGATTCCTCTTGCGCGACTATCGCAACGAAACCGCGGCCTACGACCGGATCGTTTCGGTCGGCATGTTCGAACATGTCGGTTTACGGAATTATCGGGATTTCTTCGGCCAGGTATCGCGGTTGCTCAAGGACGACGGCATCGCCGTCATCCACACGATCGCGAAATTCCGCGATCCGGGGCCGATCCCGTCCTGGACCGACAAATACGTTTTCCCCGGCGCCTACGTGCCGACAATTTCGGAAATGACTCCGGCCATCGAAAAGTCGGGCTTGTTCATTTCCGACATCGAAGTCCTGCGATTGCACTACGCGGAGACGCTGCGCCATTGGCGCGAGCGCCTCTACACCAATCGGATTCAAGTTAAGCAGATGTATGACGCGCGCTTCTTCCGGATGTGGGACTTCTATTTGACCGGCAGCGAAATCGCGTTTCGCCACGGCGAAATCATGATCGCGCAAATCCAGGTCGAGAAACGGATCGGCACGGCGCCGCTGACGCGCGACTACATGTACCGCTAACCGTCCGTTCCAACGGCGAACGCCGGAAACTCGGGATTTGCGCGGCTTCTCAATCCCGCGTACAGCCAACGGGCCTATTCCGGGGAGCCCGCACCATGTCCGACCTATTGCATCCTTCGCTCAAAGACCGCGTTGTCATCATCACTGGCGGCAGCCGGGGATTCGGCTGGTTCATCGCCGAGGAACTGCTGAAAGGTGGCGCGAAGATCATCGCGACATGCAGCCGCAAACCGGAAGAACTAACCGAGGCACAATCAAAAGCAGACGCCATCGCGCCCGGCAGTTTTGTCACCCTGAAGGCGGACGTACGCAATTACGATGAATGCGAGGCGACCGTCGATCTTGCCCTCAAGACGTTCGGGCGC
>JAGREB010000407.1 GCA_020446775.1 Paracoccaceae bacterium | reverse complement strand
CTCGACGTCGGCTGCGGCGACGGCACACTTTTGGCCTATTTATCGGCCTTTAAACAGGTCGATGCGCGCGGGCTCGAAATCTCCATGCCCAAAGTGCGCGCGGCAGTCAGCCAGGGGTTGTCGGTAATTCACGGCGACCTTGAATCCGATCTCACGGACTACCCGGACGGCGCGTTCGACTACGTGATCCTCAGTCAGACGCTGCAGGCCACGCACAACCCGCGCGATGTCTTGTCGGAGCTGTTGCGAATCGGGCGC
The DNA here is from genome assembly GCA_020446775.1 of Paracoccaceae bacterium. Taxonomy (GTDB): domain Bacteria; phylum Pseudomonadota; class Alphaproteobacteria; order Rhodospirillales; family Rhodospirillaceae; genus VGEM01. The sequence goes on along the minus strand of JAGREB010000407.1, from coordinate 3,915 downwards.
CGCGTGATCGTGTCGTTTCCCAATTTCGGACATTGGCGTATCCGGTGGCTGCTGTTGACCGGCGGGCGCATGCCGACGACCGCGACGCTGGCCGATGCGTGGTACGCGACACCGAACATCCATTTGTGCACGTTGCTCGATTTCGTCGACTTATGCGGCGCGGTTGACGCCCGGATCGAAAATGGATTTGCGTTGAACGCGCAAGGCCAGCCGCGAGGCTTAAATCCCACCGGTTGGTTCGCGAATTTGTTCAGCGAACAAGCGGTGTTTGTTCTGACGCGCGGTTAATCGCCCGCGCCGCCTCCTCTTCCGAGAAACTTTCCCCGATGCCATCGACGGCCGGACGGCGGACCGCAACCGCGGCTTTGCGGACCTTCGCGGGAACCGCATCGAACGGCGCGGCATAAATCTGCTTTTCGGCCTCGATCAGGATTACGCCGGCGAACGTCGGAAACCACCGGCTGCCCAGCCGATCCAGCGACGCGGCCCACGCCCCGAATAAGCGCCACCATACCGGCGGCACGAACAGCGCGGTCGCGCTTTGCACCGGGGCGAACAGGCCATCGCGCAACAGCCGGGTGATCTGACCCATCGAATAAGGCCGGCCGTGAGCCCAAGGCGACGTCTCGGCCCGCGCCCACAATCCGCGGCGATTGGCGACCACGACCAGCAGGCGTCCGCCATCGGCCATGACGCGCCAACACTCGCGCATCAGGTGGCGCGGGTCGGCCGTGCCTTCCAAACAATGCACCAGCAACAGCCGATCAATTGAACGATCTGGAAAGGGAAGCGATTGTTCTTCCGTCAGGCAGACCAATCCGGCCGATCCTTCCGGCCAGCGGGCGACTCCTTGCCCGACGGGCATGGCGGCCAACGTCCGTTCCGCGTCGTCGCGCAATGAAATCAGATAGGGCGTCGCATAACCGAGCCCGAGCAGCCGGTGCCCCGTTAGGTTGGTCCAAAGATCGCGGATGTGACGCGAGATCAGGCGGCGGGCGACCCGGCCGCGCGGCGAGGCGTAAAAGTCCCTCAGATCGACGACATCAACCCACATGACCGCTCCTTTGCACCGCCTTCGATATGGACTGTGCCTGGGGATGAAAACAAGTGCGATATCAAGGCCCTGATCGTCCGGCTAAACCGTTGAAAATCTGTGTGTTTTGGCTTGATTGGGGCGCTGAGTTGCCGCAAACTCGCCACGGTCGCAAACACGGCCGGATTTGCCCGTTATCGTGGCATTATCTGCGTGTGTCGGAAGCGATTCGGCTAAGGGGGAATGACCGGCGTTGCGCGGTCAAAGGACATTGGGCATGGCACTTCGTAAAATTGATCTTCCGCGCCAACTTGGTTTTACGCTGATCGAAATCGCGATCGTGCTGGTGGTGATCGGCTTGCTGGTTTCGGGCGGCTTGGTCGCAATTTCACCGGTGTTGCAGAGCGCAAAAATCAGCGAATCCAAATCGAAAATTGCTCGCGTTGAAAGCGCTTTGCTCGCCTATGTTATTGCCAACGGATGTTTGCCGTGCCCTGCGAGCACGGCGCGACCGTCCTCCACTGACGCCGCCGCGGGCCAATCGGAAGTGGGTGGCGCAGGAAACACTGCTCCATGCGCGGGAGCATGCACTTTCACAGTTGGTATAGTTCCATGGGAGAATCTGGGGCTTGCCGAAGGAGATGTCACGGACGGATTCAACAACTTACTCACCTATGCCGCGACGAGCGCGCTATCTGATTCTGCCACAGACATGACACGAAGCGGCTCGACATATCCGGCTGGCGCATTGACGGTCACGGATGCGCTAGGAAACCTCACGACTGCGGCAGCCTATGTGATTGTCGGCCACGGCGTCGACGGTTCATTCGCTTTCGCGCCATTTACGGGTGCTCAACGCGCGGATCAACAAGGCGGGGCAAGCGCAAATCAAACACAAAATGGCGATTTCGCCGATGGGACGTTCGCGTTAGTCGCGCCCAATCCCAACACGGGGGCGAATTATTTTGACGATATAGTAGTTTTCAAAACCGCGCCAAACATGATTCAAGCCTGCGGGGCCGGTTCATGCGGCAATCCAGCTTGAGCGTCAGGATCATTTTGAGGGGGCGGAGAATGTTTAAGCCGAGCATTAATGTCTCGGTTGCCTTTTGGGCAGCCGTCGCGCTGAGTTCGCTTCCTGCGCATGCGCAGACCGACTCTATCGAAAGTTGCCTTCGCTATGTACAGAGCTACGAGCGGGCGCTCAAAATTCCGGGCGGGCTGCTGATGTCGATCGCGTTCACTGAATCTGGGCACGAAACCGAAAGGGGCGACCGCGTACCGTGGCCGTGGACCGTGAATTCTGGTGGACGGGGCGAATATTTTGAAACAAAGGCCGAAGCGGTAGCCGCAGTTCGTCAGCGCCTCGACGAAGGTGAGCGCTCAATCGACGTCGGATGTATGCAGATCAATCTGCGCTATCACCCCAATGCTTTCCGCGATATCGAAACGGCATTCGATCCTGCCGCCAACGTGGCCTATGGCGCGCAATACTTGCGGTCGCTCTACCAGCTGCAAGGGTCATGGGCCAAGGCGGTCGAGCGGTATCACAGCAGCGATGACGGCCGCCGTGAGGAATACCGTGAACGGGTTCTGGCGTTCTGGAACGACGACGCCCGCAAAATGATCTTAAGCGCTGTCGAAGCTGAAAACACCGATACACCCTACCACCGCGCGGTGCGCGATTACGCGGCGGGCCGGTATGCCGATGCCCTCGACAAATATCAGGGTTTAGTCGACCGCAATCCAAACGACCGCCTGGCCTTGCTGGGCGTTGCAATGTCCTACGAACAACTGGGCCGCACACAAGAGGCGTTCCAAACTTATGTACGTACGCTGCAGGTCGAACCCGAAAATGAAGTCGCGCTTACCCGTTTAATCCAGATCGCGAGCAGTCAGCCTGCGCCGCAGGCCCGGACATGGCTTGAAAACGCCGTGAACACAGGCGTCGACCGCCCCGCGGTTTTGGCCGCGCTGTCGGAGTTCGCCACCGCATCCGGCGACGATAATGCCGCCTTGAAATACATCGGTGCGGCGATTGCGCAGGCGCCGCAGGTGCCGATGTACCAATTGAACGCCGGTGTGCTTGCCGATCGCCTGCGGCGCACATCGGCGGCCGTCGCCTATTACGGGGAATTCTTGCGGGCGTTCACGCTCGATCCCTTGCTGATCGACATTCCGGTCGAGAACGTGCGCGCGCGCTTCAACTATCTGCGGGCGCAACTTTAAAGAACAACGCGTTTAAACGGCCACGGCGTACGCGGCCGAAACGGAGGGGACGATGGAAATCACCGAATTGCTGGCGTTCGCGCAGAAGAACAAGGCATCCGACCTGCACATTGTCGGCGGCAAGGAACCGATGGTGCGGATCGACGGCGGTTTGCGGCCGATCACGACCGGAGACATCGACTCCGAAACCGTCAAGTCGATGATCTATTCGATCATGACCGAGGAACAGCGCTCGGAGTATGAAGCAGAGAAGGAAATCGATTTCGCCATTGCCTTTGGCGAAGAATCGCGTTTTCGGGTCAACGCCTACAACACAATCACGGGCCCGGCCGCCGCATTCCGCGAGATCCCCACGAAAATTCCGTCGCTCGAACAGCTCAATGCGCCGGACATTTTCAAAAAGTTTTCCGAGATTGAACGGGGTTTGGTCCTGGTCACCGGGCCGACGGGATCGGGAAAGTCGACAACGCTGGCGGCGATGATTAATCATATGAACGAGACCTCCGACATGCACATTTTGACCGTCGAAGACCCGGTCGAATTCGTGCACAAAAAGAAGAAGGCGCTGATCAATCACCGTGAAGTCGGACGCCATACAAAGTCATTTTCCCGCGCGCTGAAATCCGCGTTGCGCGAAGACCCGGACGTGATCC
>JAGREB010000036.1 GCA_020446775.1 Paracoccaceae bacterium | reverse complement strand
TCGCGCTCGCGTGGACGGCGTTGATGACAATCGCGCCGAAGCATTTTGACGTGCCATTGACGGCGTTATCCGGCGTGGCGCTGGCGTTATTCACGATCAAGACCGTGAAAACCATCTGGCTGCATCGCGCGAAAGTCGGCAGTGGCATCGGCGGCGCCCTGGCGTCGGCCTTAACGGGACTTTCGTTGTCGTTCACGGTGGGCAAGGGCGTCATTGCCGGCCTATTGACGTCGTCCAAACCGTTTCTGCGCACGCCCAAGTGCGCCAATGCCGCGCCTTGGACCCGTGCATTTCGCATCGCGGCCTCGGAAGCGGCGCTGCTGCTGGCGACCTTGCTGGCCATTGCCGGTACGGTATGGGTGACGCAAGTCGACGATCCGGCCGAGCTTGTTTGGATTTCCGCGCTCGCGGTCATGGCCGTCCCGTATGCGGCCGCGCTGATCGTCGCCCTTGGATCGACCCTGCGGCTGCGCATGCGTCCGGCGCGCCAGCCCGATCTCACGCCACCACATCCGGTGCCGCAGCCGAACTTGGATTTGGCGGCGTAACTCAAGGTTTATTAATTGTGATAGCTGCCCAATCTTATGGATAGGGCGCAGATTTTCATTTTTAATACATTAGAATCAATTAGTTATTCTTATTTCCCGAGTGGATCGGGCGGTACTCGTCAATTATCAAATCGAAAATTTTTCCCTATAGACAATTTTATATCGGATACTCAGAATATATTCGAAGCAAAACCATTGGCGATGGGCGACAAGCATGAAAGCTCTGGTTGTGATTGTAGCGGTTGCCGTTGCGATTGCGGCAGTGACTTCGTGGACGCCAGGTGCCATCGGCGGGGCGTTCATACTTGGCGCGATCGTGGTCACAGCGTCGATTGCGGCGCTGTTATCGCTCGGGCTCGCACTCATTGGTCCACGCGTCAAACGCAGCGAAACCGCGGTACGCTAATTAGTCCTGCGTTCCGGCCCCAGCGGAATTCGAATTCCGCCGCCTGACGACCGCTCTGCCGAATTATCCCCACTCTTGAAACACTTGTCGGATGCACAGGCGACCGGTGCATGCTTTGCTTCGCCATCCAACGGGGAGGGGGACAGCATGTCTGAATGGATTTCAACAGTAACCAAGGTCGTGGCCGCCGGTGTGGTTGCCGCAGTGGCCGCACTGGCTTCGGGATCGGCATTTGGCGCGGACGCCGCGACATGCAAATCGCTGACGGCCACCGATTTCGGACAGGTGCTCGACGCGCCAACGCGTCTGAGTACCGCCGACGTGATCTCTGCGAGGGCCGGTGTGCCCGCTTACTGCAAAGCGTCCGGGTACGTCGCCACCAATGTCGGTGTTGAAATTCGTCTCCCCATGTCGGCGTGGAACGGGAAACTTCTGTTCACCGGGTGCGGTGCGATGTGCGGCACGATGCTTGGGGCTGCGGCATGTGACGATGCCGTCGCGCGCGGGTATGCGTGTGCGACCACAGACATGGGCCACCGCGGACTGCCCTATGACGGCAAGTGGGCCTATAACAATCCCATCGCGGAAACCGATCTTGGTCACCGCGCCACTCACGTTGCCGCGGTCGCCGCCAAGGCCATCATCACCGCGTTTTACGGGGCCGATATCGATAAATCGTATTATCGCGGCTGCTCCACCGGCGGGCGGCAAGGCTTGATCGCCGCCCAACGTTATCCTTACGACTTCGACGGCATCATCGCCGGTTCGCCCGTGCTGTACCAATTGATGGGGCCGCCGCTGCAATTGTTTTGGGGGGTTACGGCGAACCTCGATACGAACGGCGATCCAATCTTGAGCGAACGGAAATTGCCCGCGCTCGCCAAAGCGGCACTGGATGCGTGCGATGCGGTCGACGGATTGAAAGACGGGTTGATCGATGCGCCGATGGAGTGTGACTTCGATCCGTCGGTCCTGCGTTGCTCGGGCGCGCCTGACGACAATTGCTTGACCGATGCCGAAATCGCGGTCGTCAAAAAAATGTACGACGGCCCGCCGCCACCCGAAGGGAAGTCTTTCGCGCCGCTCGGCATGTTGCCCGGTTCGGAATTGAATTGGGGCGGATACTTCAGGGGCGGCAAACAATCGCCCAACTACGGATTTGCCGGGGAGCTATTGCGCTATCTGGTTTTTGCCGACGATCCTGGACCGAGTTACGAACCGACGATGTTCGATTGGCAACGCGACCCACAGCGTTTGAACTTGTCGGTTCAAACCGCCGCAAATCCTGACCTCAGCTTGTTCCGGGACGGCGGCGGAAAGCTCATCATTTTCCACGGCCTTGCCGACTCGGCCATCATGGCGAGTTCCACAACCTCGTACTTCGACATGGTGACCCGAACCATGGGAGGCGCCGAAGCCACGGGTGAGTTCGCCAAGCTCTATCTGCCGGCGGGATTGGGACACTGTACCGGAGGGCCGGGCTTAAACACGGTCGACTTTCTCACTGCGCTCGAGAATTGGGTCGAGCGCGGAGAAGGTCCCGATGGATTGACTGCCTATAACATCGAAAACACGCAACCTGTCGCCACATTGCCGGTCGGCTTCAAACCTTCGCAAGCGAAGTTCGCGCGTCCGGTCTTTCCGTATCCGGCGCGGGCGGTTTACGACGGTTCCGGCGATTGGAAGGACCCGCGCAATTTCACGCGCGGCAGTTCGGGCGATTGACGGCGGAAAGAAGGGACCCAGGGCGGGCGTCGCAGGTTGGGTTGCGAGGGGATGGACTCGATTACCGGTCTGCCGACCCCGTTATCCCTGGGTAATATCAAGTGACCAAGACATCGGCTTTTCAAGTCTTCTACTGTTACTTGTGCACCGATGACGTTCTCACTGTGCGTCATTCTCCGGTATATGTCAATTAGTTTTCCGTCGAAACTAAAAAATCTTTACCGGTCGCGGATTTGGCGTTCTCTTATAAATTATATATAAATAACAAATTGTTATTATATAGTTTGAAACTCGAAGCCCGGTATTTGCAAGCTTTTCGAGGCACCTAATTGGTCGGAATTAGGGGCCGACGGCGTGCGATGGAACGAAACTTGGGGGGTTGGTAGAAAGTTTCTCGCCCGCAGTCGGTCATCATATTTTACGCGTTTCACGCGAGATTTCCGGTGGGCAATTGGAGAATGCCGGTGCGCAAAAGTATTGCATTGGATCGCCACCCAAGCGCTGGCATATCGTCGCCTCATGGCAACGACCGGATATATCCACACTTTCACCGACCGTGAGCAGAACCGCCTGATCGATCAAGCGGAGTTTCTCGCGCGCTATCACCACGTCGAAATCGACCTTTCTGCATGCCGGCGCGTGATCGAGGTCGGTTGCGGGGTCGGTGCGCAAATGCGCATCCTCCTGCGCAACTGGCCAGCCGTCACGATGACCGGGATCGACAACAGCCGGTCGCAGTTGGACAAAGCCACGCAAAATCTGCGCAACGAAATTTCAGAAGGACGTGCAGCCCTTCTTCAGGGCGCCGGGGATTCCCTTCCGGTTCCCGACAATACTTTCGAAGGCGCGGTTGTGTTTTGGGTCCTTGAACATGTCGCGCAACCGATCGGGATTCTTGGGGAACTTTTCCGCGTCATGAAACCCGGGGCACGCGTTTTCATTACGGAAGTGTTCGACACGGCCGTCTACACGTACCCCCATTGCACAGGTATCGAGACTTACTTCCAGGCGTTTGTCGCATTGCAGAGGGAACTCGGCGGCGACCCCGATGCCGCAATGCGCGTGCCCGGACTGGCAGCACGCGTAGGATTCACCGACATCGAGGTGCGCGACGTGTCGCCGATGCTTGATGCGAGAATGACGGATGCCCGCGAAAGGTCGCAATTTCTCGACTATTTCCAAACACTGTTGTTGAGCGGAAGCGATGAACTCTTGGCCCGGAACAAGATCGAACAATCTCAAGTCGATGCCGTTCGAACCGATTTCGTGAAACTGGGAACCGATCCGGACGCCGTATTTCACTACGGCGCAAAGTTAACTCGCGCGCGTAAACCCTAGCGCGGCTGGAATTTCGCGTTCACGGCTTTAGGTTTTTGCGCATGTGGATATGGGGAATGCCGGCGTCCTCGAATATTTCGCCTTGTGCTTTAAAGCCGAGGGCTGCGTAAAAATCCCGCGCCGAAACCTGCGCGTTCAAAGCAGCCGTGTTGCACGCCAAAGTCCGAAGAAGCTGGCATGCCGCTTCGGTCAATCGGGTTCCTATTCCCTGTCCGCGGACATGGCGATAGACCGCGACCCTCTCAATCTTGCCGATCTGCGAATTTTCAAGGACACGAACACGCGCGGTTCCAAGCGCTTTCCCGTCTACCGATGCGAGAAGATGGCTGCACTGCCCGTCCAGTCCATCCCATTCCAATTCCGGGCTGACGCCCTGTTCTTGGCAAAAAACCCGGTCGCGAATTTCACGGCAGACGGCGAGGGCGGGTTCATCCGATCCCGCAAATATTTGGATTGATGGTGCCGATTCGGGCTTTTGAGTACTGGGCGCCATGGCGGCATTTTCGCTACAACCCGGAATTTATTGAATTATTTGTAGCCTGAGGCTACGTCGCGCGATAGATATTACGTTCGAGGGGTGGGATTTGTTTGCACGTCGAACACTGTGAATACGCCAAGCCAAGATAAAGCATCGATCTGGGACTCGTACTGGCACGACAGTCGCCTGCACTCCAATGTGGCGGAAATCGGCCCCGCAGTGGAGACGGCGCTCGAGACCCATTGGCGTCAGTTTTTCGACGAAGTTCCGAACCGGTCGGCTATTCTTGATCTTGGTTGCGGCAACGGGGCCGTCGCGTCGGTTGCGGTTCAGGCCGGCCGCGATTCCGGCAAGTCATTCGAAGTCCACGGGGTAGATGCCGCGGCAATCGATCCGCCGAAATTCGTGACCAAAATGGCCGACGTGTTGAGCGCGGTCCAATTCAAGCCGCGAACGGCCATGGAAGCGCTGCCGTACGCCGCCGGCCAGTTCAATGCAGTCGTCAGCCAATTCGCCGTGGAATACGGCGACCTCAATAAAATCGCCCAGGAAATCGGACGCGTGCTTGCACCGGGCGGCCTTTTCTGTTCGATCAGCTTCGCCGCCAACAGTCCCCCGGTGGTTCAGTCCGCAAGCAAGATGCGGCAAAGCCAATACCTGATCAACAACACCAAGATCTTCGACGTCTCGATTGCGGTGATTCAGGCGCTGCACAACATCGAGAACGCCGCTGAAAACGACGGACGCGATACCAAGAAATATCTCGAGAAGTTCAGCGAAGAAGTCGAAAAGGTGATGCAAAAATTTCAACACGCCGAAAGCGACACCATCGCGGCGGTGATCGGATCGCTGCAGCAGATCATCATCATGCGGAAGCAAAAGGACATCCGCGAGCAAATCGGAACCGTGATGGTGATGAAAAAGCGCATCGCCGCTCATGCGACGCGTTTGGAAGCTTCGGTTCGGGCGGCACTCGGAGATTCCGCGCTGCTTGGATTCAAGCGCAAACTCGGTGACGCAGGGTTGATGGAAGTATCCAGCACGCCGTTCACGGTTCCCGAACACGGAACTTTGGGGTGGCGGATATCCGGACGTAAGCCGGAATCCGGCAAGCCCGGCTAAGGCGCGGGATCCTCGATCCAGTCGGGCACCGGCAGGCCGCGCTCGCGCAAGAATTTCGGATTGAACAGCTTGCTTTGATACCGGCTGCCGTGATCGCAAAGCACGGTGACGATCGTCTTGCCCGGTCCCAGGGCATGGGCGAGTTTGATCGCGCCCGCGACGTTGATGCCGCTTGAGCCGCCGACGCACAATCCTTCGTATTTCACGAGGTCGAAAATGACATCGAGCGCTTCGGTATCGGTGACCTGAAACGCGTCGTCGAGGACGGCGCCCTCGACATTCTTGGTCACCCGGCCTTGTCCGATGCCTTCGGTGATCGACGTGCCTTCCGACTTCAATTCGCCGGTCTTAACGTAACTGTACATGGCCGCGCCCATCGGATCGGCGACGGCGGCGATCACGTTTTTGTTGTGCGCCTTGAGGCCGTCGCTCATGCCCGCCAGGGTGCCGCCGGTCCCGATCGCGCAGATGAAGGCATCGATGCTGCCGCCGGTTTGCGTCCAGACTTCCTGCGCCGTCGTGCGCGCATGGCCGTCGCGATTGGCGGTGTTGTCGAACTGATTTGCCCATATGGCGCCCGCCGGCTCGGTATTGGCGAGTTCTTGAGCCAATCGCTGTGACACTTTGACGAAGTGGTTTTCGCTGGCGGCCGGCGCGGGAGGGACTTCATGGAGGTCCGCGCCCAGGATGCGTATGGCGTCTTTCTTTTCCTGGCTTTGATTGTCCGTGATGACGATGACGGTCCGGTAGCCGCGGGCCATGCCGACCACGGCCAAGCCGATCCCGGTGTTGCCGGCCGTGCCTTCGACAATGACGCCGCCCGGTTTCAGTTGGCCCTTGCGCTCGGCGTCGTCGATGATGAAACGCGCGGTTCGATCTTTGATCGACCCGCCCGGATTCATGAATTCGGCCTTCGCCAAAATGGTGCATCCCGTCTGTTCCGACGCGCGGCGAAGCTTGATCAACGGCGTGTTTCCGATCGCGGCGGTGATGTCGGGCGTGATTTTCATTGGGGCGGTCTCAACTGGTGTGATGGCGTCGGGGGATGCGCGCCTTAATCCAAACCGACCGCAGGCCAAAGGTCAAATTACGCCCGTGGCGGCAATTCTCCGCGCGTAGAGAATTATTACCGGCGAAGCTCGAGGCCAGGGAAAATATTCCTTCCCGGCCGTATCCAAATGGCCGGATCGCCTAGTCTTGAAGCAATTTCTGGCCGCGCGCCAATCGCACCCGTGCGGTCTTGAATATAAACGGGCTAAGCAAGAGCAATCCGATCAGGTTTGGGGCGATCATCAGGGCGTTCATGATGTCGGCCAACATCCAGGCGATTTCGACCTTGGCCAATGCGCCGAACGGCACCACGAGGCACCACAGATACCGGTAGGGGACCAAGATTCGCTCGCCGAATAGGTAAGCCGCGCAGCGCTCGCCATAAAGGCCCCAGCCGAGGATCGTCGTGAACGCGAATACCGTGATGCCGAGCGTGACGACGAGCCCACCAATCCCCGGCAGTACCGATTCGAACGCTTGTGCCGTTAGCGGTGCGCCGTTTTCACCGCCGATCCAGACACCCGACGTGATGATGACAAGCGCGGTCATGGTATTGACCACCAGTGTATCGATGAAGGTGCCCAGCATACCGATGGCCCCTTGGCGAACCGAATCGTCGTTCTGAGCGGTGGCATGGGCGATCGCGGCGGAGCCGAGGCCGGCCTCGTTCGAAAATATCCCGCGCGCAATCCCGAATTGCAGCGCCTGAGCGACTGCGGCGCCGAGGAAACCACCGGTCGCGGCCGTTCCGTTGAACGCGCCGTCGAAAATCGCGACAAAAGCGTCGGGGACGTCGCCAATGCGAATGAACAGGATGACGACCGCGCCTGCGATGTAGAGCAGAATCATCGAGGGCACCAATCGCGACGATACGGCCGCGATCCGCTTCACGCCCCCGATCACGACGGCGAAGGTCATGACGCCCAACGTAACGGCCGTGATCCACAACGGGATACCGAAGCTTGCCATCAAGGCGTCGCCGATGGTGTTCGATTGGACGCTGTTGCCGATGCCGAGTGCGGCGAGGCTCGCGAAGATGGCGAAAGCGGCGCCAAGCCACGTCCATTTCGACCCAAGGCCGCGCGAGATGTAGTACATCGGCCCGCCGAGATAATTGCCGTGCGGTGTCACGTCGCGGAATTCAACCGCGAGAAACGTTTCCGAATATTTGGTGGCCATGCCCACCAGAGCGGTCATCCACATCCAGAAAATCGCGCCGGGCCCGCCGAGCGTGATTGCGGTCGCAACCCCTGCAATGTTGCCGACGCCGACCGTCGCAGACAGGGCTGTCATCAGCGCGCTGAACGGCGAGATTTCGCCACCGCCCCGGGCTTGGCCGCGCGAACGCGGGTGTAGCAGCAGGCGCAAAGCCTCAGGGATACGAAGGATGGTTTGAAAGCGAAGACCGATCGTCAGGTACAGGCCGGTGCCGAGGATCAGGGCGATGGTCACGGGGCCAAATGCGGCGTCGGCCGCGACGGCAATCCAGCGTTCAAGGTCAGCCAATGGTCAGTGTCCTGTCAGATGGGACTAATAGGAATTACCGAGATTGTGTGACGTTCCTCGCGGATCTTCAACCACGACCTCGCCGTCGGTCGAGGTCGACACAAACGACGCGGAAACCGGAACTTTTCCCGCGCCGCCGGGGATGTCGATGACATAAGTCGGGAGGGCGAGGCCCGAAACCCGGCCGCGCAGAGACTTGAACAGCGCTCGGCCTTCAGCAAGGGGGATGCGGAACCGAGAGGTGCCGGGGGCGTGATCGAGGTGATGCAAGTAGTAAGGTTTGACCCCGTTCGCCGCGAGGCTTCTGAACAGTGCCTCGAGCGCGGTTGGAGAGTCATTCACGCCACGCAGCAACACGGATTGACTCAGCAATGTCACGCCTTTCGAACGCAAGCGGGCAAGCGCGGCTTTGACGTTCACGGTCAACTCGTCGGCGTGATTGCAATGAACCGACAGGTAAACCGGTTTCGACGTCGCCGAGAGCGCGGCGATCAGATCGTCGGTCACGCGTTCGGGCGCGGCAATTGGAATGCGGCTGTGAACCCGGATCACGGCGACATGCGGAATGACGTTCAGCGTGCTGACGATTTCGGACAACCGGCGCGGCGATAGAATGAGTGGATCGCCGCCGGTGAGAATAACTTCCCAGATTGCGGGCGTAGCGCGGATATAGTCGAGCGCGGCGGCCAG
>JAGREB010000406.1 GCA_020446775.1 Paracoccaceae bacterium | reverse complement strand
AGGCCCGACGTCGGCTCGTCCAGCAACAACGCCTTGGCCTGTTTGGCCAACGCAATCGCGACGCCGACCTTTTGACGCATGCCTTTGGAATAGGCCGACACGCGTTTGTCGACAGCTTCGTCCTGCAAACCGACACGCTTGAGGAATTCGCGCAAGTCGTTGTCGTTGTACTCGTTGTGGCCGCCCAGCTTGGCGAAGTACGAGAGGTTCTCGAGGCCCGACAGATTGCCGTAGAGCATCACCGTCTCGGGGATGTAGGCGAGAAACTTCTTCGTTTCCAGCGGCTGCGATGCGACATCGATGCCGTTGACCTTGGCGCTGCCCGAGGTCGGGTCGATGAAGTTCAGAAACAGGTTGATGGTGGTGGTCTTCCCGGCACCGTTGGCGCCCAGCAGGCAGTAAATGTCGCCCGGTTTGATCGCCAGGTTGAGCCCTTTGAGGGCCTCGTTCTTGCCGTAGGTTTTTTTCAGATCGATCGCTTCCAACACGAACTCAGTCTCCCCTCACCGGCGCGTCCGAACCGCCTTTGGCCAATTCCGCGATGGCCGGCGCGCTTCATTTTGATATGATATAACATTCCATCCCCGCTGTCGTCCGCGGGGAGCCAGCCCAATTCAAAATAATTCGGTGTTTACCCGTAAAACGCAATCAGAAAGTTGACCAACCGGTCAGTTTTTGAAAGATTGCGACGGTGAGGTCGATATGCCGAAGCCTGCCGTGAAAACCGTAACGCCGTCGCCGCGCCGGAAAAACCCCAAGAAGGGTGCCAAGCGTGCCGCGACCGAAGCCGCGATTGTTGCAGCCTTCGATCGTTTGGTGAGCCGCGACGGCTTGCGCAATGTCGGCGTCAACGCACTGGTCAAGGAAGCCGGTGTCGGCAAAGGCCTGATCTACCAGTACTTCGGCGGCCTGGCGGGTGTCGTGAAGGTATGGGGCGAGCAGAACAAGTTGTGGCCCTCGACGCTCGAACTGATGGGCCTGTCCGACCGCGCGTTTTCCGGTCTCTCGCCCAAGGACCAAATCAAAACCGTGGTGCGCAATCATTTGAACGGCCTCAAAGCCAATCCCGTGAGCATTGAGGTGCTGGCCGACGAACTGATGGCGCCGACCGAAGTGACCGATGCCTTGCGGGGCGCGCGGACCCGGTTGGGGCGCGAGCATCAGGCCATCCATGCCGCCACCGACTCGATGCGCCAGTACGACAATCGGTCGATGGTCATGATCCTGCTGGCGGCGGCCAATTACTTCGCGATGCGCTCGGTCCGTGCGCCGCGCTTCATGGGCGAGCAAATCGACACGCCCGAAGGCTGGGCCAGCCTGCTCGCGCGCTTCGACCGCGTGGTCGATCTGGCGCTGGCCGAACGACCCGTCAAAACCGCGGCGGAGCGTGTTCAGCGGGACGCGAAACCGGCGCCGATTTAGCCGTCACATCCGCAGCCGTTGTCTGCAAACGGTTCCGGCCGCTAATAAATCTCTGTAGATTAGGCATCTGAAGACGAGGCAATTGCCTCTGCCGCCGTCTTGCAACGCCTGTCACGCCACCGCGCAAGGAGCCGCCGTCATCGCCGCCCTCGAAAATACCGGCCCGATCTCCGCGCGCACCTCCTCGGGTGAATATTCGCTTTATCCACCGCTCGAGCCTTATGCTCACGGATGGCTCGACGTTGGCAGCGGCCACGCGCTCTATTTCGAGCAAAGCGGTAATCCCGACGGTGTTCCCGTCGTGTTTCTGCATGGCGGACCCGGTGCCGGAACCGCACCGGCCTACCGGCGCTTTTTCGATCCCCATCACTATCGAATAATTCTATTCGACCAGCGCGGTGCCGGCAGATCGCGCCCGGCGGCGTCAATCGTCTGCAACACGACCCATCACTTGGTCGCCGACATCGATGCCTTGCGGCGCCATCTCAAGATCGAACGGTGGGTCGTGTTTGGCGGGTCCTGGGGTTCGACCTTGGCGCTCGCGTATGGACAGGAATTTCCCGAGCACTGCATCGGTTTCATTCTGCGCGGCGTGTTCCTGTTTGGTGCGGAAGAAACCGAGTGGTTTCTGCATGGTATGTCCCGCGTGTTTCCGGAAGCGCATCGCGCGTTCGCCGAATTTCTGCCGCCCGCGGAACGCGAAAATCTATTGGCGTCGTATCACCGCCGTTTAACGGATTCAGATCCGAACGTGCACAAGCCGGCGGCCGCGTCGTGGTGCGGATATGAAAACGCGTGCTCGCGCCTGATTCCGGCGACGGCCGCGGACGCGCGGCTCGATGCGCGTAAACGCAATGCCGACCCGGACGCCTATGTCGCCGGATCTCTGGCGATGGCGCGGATCGAAAGCCACTACATGATGAACGCGGGTTTCCTTGCGCCCAATCAACTGATCGACGGTGTGCGCGTCCTTACCGGTCATCCCGCCATCATCGTGCAAGGGCGCTACGATATGGTCTGCCCGATTGCGACGGCCGACCGTTTGGCGCGCGCCTGGCCGGGGGCCCAATACCGCGTCATCGCCGACGCCGGTCACTCGTCGATGGAACCGGGCATCCGCTCGGCGCTGGTCAAGGCCACAACCGAGTTCAAAATTTACGGTTGAAGCCGCGCGCATGTCCGCGCGGAACAGTGGCGATTTTCGCGAATATTGACGCTGCCCTGTTACTTCTAACAGGTCGTTTTCCGCCGGACCTGTCAGTTCCAACAGGTCCGATATTCAATCCGGCATGACACAAGGACGGCGTGTCGTACCGGTGCGACGGGCGACACGACTGCTGATGAGTTCCATTAGCCCAACTTCACCCCGCCGGAATGGCGGGGTGTTTTTTTGTGTGAGGCTTCAAGCTGTCCGTTTTGCGCGATGGCCAAAGGCGGGCCCAAGGCGGGCCCAGGGTGGGTCGTGGCAGGGCCGGGAGGGCGTTGCCGGCCTTTCCGGAAAGCGCGCTAAGCCGCGCGCGTGGTCTTGGCCGACCAGTCTTTGGGTTTGCGCGCGCCGTGGCAGAACCAAACGCCGGCGCCTTTGCCCAGGTGTTGGGCGAACATCGCATCGGCGGGAATGCCGATCTTGTTCATGATGCCTTTGAAATCGGCGTCGGCGAAACCCATCCAGAACGGCTCGCCGTTGAAACGCACTTGCCAGTCGTTCATCACCAGATCGGCGAGTTTCAAGTGGCCCGGCTGGATCGTGACGTCGAGGTGGAACATGACGCCGCCCGGTTTCAACACGCGCCACGCCTCGCTGATCCACATGGGCAAACCGCGTTGGGTGGTTTCATGGCCGAGGATGTGGCTGACCACCAGATCGAAGGATTCATCCGGATAGTCGAGCGCGGTCGCGTCCATCTGTGCAAAGTGAACGGGAACGCCTTCGGACTCGGCGTAGGCGTGCGCCCAACGCAACAAACCCGGCGCCACGTCGATCGCGTGGATATCGGCCTTTGGATAGGCCTTGCCGTAGGCCGGTGTGTTGCGGCCGGTCCCGCATCCGACTTCGAGAATGCGGTTCGGCTTAAAGTCGGGATAAAGTTCCCCGATCTGTTCCAACACCCAGTCGCCGCCTGATTTTCCGGCCTGCGCCTTGCGGCCCTTGCCGAAGCTGTACATCAGGCCGCCGCCGTTATAGCGGGCGCCGGCGGTGATATCGCGGTCGTTGGTCTCATAGCAGAACCCGCCGGGCTGACGGTGGATCTCGGTCTGACTGATGTTCTTGGGCACCTTGAGCGACGGATTGAGCTTGAGCGAGCCGCGGCGGTTCGGTGCGGTGCTGTAGGTGTCGAAGGCGTTCTGCAGGCGCGGCAAATCGTGTTCGAGCGCGCCGTCGACGATCTCCCACATTATTCCTTGCGAGATGTAAGTCGCCGCGGCCCATGCCTTATAGATGTCGGTTTTTTCCAACTCGGCCTTGGCGGCCTTGCGGTCGTCCTTGCTGAGATCGTCGAGAGTATGTCCCAGCTTGCGCGACAGGGCCGGGGCGATGGTCTGATTGAAGGTCGTGCGGATTGCCGTGCCCATGCCCAGATTGATCCGCTGTTTAAGCGTGATCAGAAATTTCGCCCGCGCCGTGTCGTCATGGCTCAGGTGAATATTCATATCGAGATCGTTGGGGCGGCGGTTGGCATCGCTCAATTGACGGCCGGGCATGACATATCCTCTCTTGATCGCGCATGGCGGGACGAATGGAAAACTTTACCCGATCGCGCCGTCCGCCACATGACTTAAATCAAACTTAGTCGGCTTGAGATTACAGGCAAAACGGCCATATGATCGGCATTCATACTTGTTCGGCGGCCCAATGACGCATTTTCGCCCCTTAGCCCTCGTTTTCACCGGCGCCGCCCTTTGCGCGACGCCCGCGACCGTATCGGCGCACCCCCACGCCTGGGTGACGGGACAGGCGGCCGTGCACGTCGCCGCCGGGAAGATCGACCGGGTCGGCATGCGCTGGCAGTTCGACCCATTCTTCAGCCAGGTCTTGACGGGCGATTTCGATACCGATGGCGACGGCAGCTTCAACGCCGACGAGACCGAGGCCATGCAGAATCAGGTTTTCACCAGCCTCAAAGACTACGGCTACTTCACCCACGTGCGTCAGGGCGAGGCCATGATCGACTTCGACCACGTCGAGAATTTTTCAACGGCGGTCGACAAGGGCGAACTGATTTTTGTCTTCGACCTGATCCCCACCGCGATGGTCGACACCTCGGCCGGCGCCATTGAGATCAGCGTCTACGACCCCACCGTTTACGTCGATATTATTCTCGGTGGCGACAAACCCGTAACGATCGAGGGTGCGCCGCCGGACCAATGTTCGTGGCAGTTCGGTAGCGGCGACGGAATCTCGGGCCAGGACGGCGGCTTTGTCACGCCGCAGACCGTGACCTTGAAATGCGGCGCGTGATTTCCGGGCGCGCGTTGCGCCTTCAGATCACACCGTAATTTTCGAGCGCGCCGCCGAACAGTAAGCCGCCCAGTATCATCACCGCCGCCGACCCGCCGACCGCAAGTGCACGGCCCGCGAATCGTTGCCAGGGTGAATTGGGCGTGCCGCGGTTGACCACGGTCCGCCGGATCACAATCGCACCGATGCCGAGCGCGGAAATCGTGATGGCAACGCCCAGCGCGATCAAAAGCGCGGCGGCAATCCCCAGCGCTAATGCACCGTTGGCCATCGCGAACAACAGCACCAGGATCGAGCCGCTGCAGGGGCGAATCCCGGAAATCATGCCGACAGCCAGGATTTCGCCGTAACGCCCGAAAACGCGGCGCGCCATACGCGCGAGCCACGTTTGCCGCGCCGCCGTACCGTCATCGTGATGATGGTGATCATGG
>JAGREB010000405.1 GCA_020446775.1 Paracoccaceae bacterium | reverse complement strand
TGCATCTCGCGCGCCGGATGGCCGGGCGGGAAGTTGAGTGCGGTGAAGTTGTGGAAATCGTCCTCGACGTCGGGCCCGTCGGCGACGGTAAACCCCATCGGCCCCAGAATAGCGACAATCTCATCGATCGTCTGGGTGATCGGGTGAATCGAACCCTGGAGTTCCGGGCGCGGTGGCAGCGTCACGTCGATCTTTTCGGTCGCTAACCGCGCATCCAGCGCAGCCGTGTCGAGTGTGGCCTTGCGCGCATCGAGCGCGGCGGCAATCACGTCTTTCAGCGCGTTGAGTTGCTGACCGGCGGCTTTGCGCGCCTCGGCGTCCATGGCGCCGAGATTTTTCATCAGGCCGGTGATGCGGCCCTTCTTGCCCAGCGCATCGACGCGCACCGCGTCGAGCGCGGCTGCATCGCCGGCGTTCTCGATCGCCGCCAACAATTCACCGCGCAGTTTTTCAATCTCTTCCATCGTCTTATTCCATCAGATCGGGCCATCGTGCCGGACCGGAATTGCGTTCCGGCAACGAAAAAGGGGCCGGCGCGGTGGCGGCCCCTTTTCGGTTGCGACACGGCCCGAAGATCGAAGGATCTGCGGCGTGTCGCTGATGCAGGCGGACGGTCGATGTCCGCCCGCGTGGTCCGAACGGCGCTTTACTGCGCCGCTTTGGCCTGTTCCACCAGACGCGCGAAAGCTTCGGGCTCCCGTACGGCGAGATCGGCGAGGACTTTTCGATCCAGGTCGATGCCGGACTTGCGGAGCCCGTTGATAAATCGCGAGTAGGTCACGCCCAGGGCGCGCACACCTGCGTTGATGCGCTGGATCCACAAGCTGCGGTAATCGCGCTTCTTGCGGCGGCGGTCCTTGTAGGCGTGTTGAAGGCCGTGCTCCAAGCGGTGCTTGGCGGTCTTGTAGGTTTTCGAGTGGCGGCCCCGGTAGCCCTTCGCGGCTTCCAGAACCTTTTTGTGACGGGCGTGCTTGGTGACGCCCCGTTTGACGCGAGCCATGTCGTTATTCTCCGGTCGTCAGGTTCAGCCGTAAGGCATGTGGCGCTTGATGATGTGCTGGTCGCTGCCGTCGACAACAAATGTCCCACGTGCGCCGCGCTTCATCTTTTGGGGTTTTGCGCCGAGGCAGTGGCGCTTGTAGGCCACATTGCCGCGGACCTTGCCGGAGGCGGTCAAGCGAAAGCGCTTCTTGACCGAACTCTTGGTCTTCATCTTGGGCATTTTTGTTTCCTTATCCGTCGGGTTGTCGCTCGCGGTGGGTGGGCATGCCCAGGGCATTCACGCTTGCCCTCGCCGGACCACCGCTGAACCTTAACTCTTTGTAAAACAAAGATTTAAGGCCCATGTCCCGGCCCAAAGGCCAGGAAGGTGCGGCTTATACCGGGAAAGGCCCCCTTCGGCAAGGAAAACAGCCGGAACCGGTGGCCACCCGAGGCGACTCGCTTATCGGGAAAACATGATGAAATTTCCATTTCCCGATTTCCCGATACGGTGCTATAAGCGCCGTCCCAGCAGGCGCTTTCCGGGGAACCGCCCGCGCTTTGAATAATGGAGGTTTCCCCGTGACTGTCCAAGTGCCCGCCCGCAATCCCAACGCTTCGTCCGATCCATCCCGCCGCCCGCGCACCTTCCGTCAGGGTCTGGCGATGATGGCCGCGCAACGCGCCGGCATCGACCCCGAGTTGGCCGGCGACGCTGGCGACGATGTCCGTCTCGCACTTTCCATGCTCGCGCATGCCGCCAACGCCGGTGGAGGTGATCGCGCTAAAGCGCTCAACGCCGCGCGCGACGAACTGGTCCGGTTCGATGCGATTGCCCATCCGCGACTGGCACGCGCCCTGGCCGAACGGTTGCGCGCGCTCTCGTCTGGTTCATCAGTTGGCGACGACAATGGCGAGATCGTCGCTCCAGCCTGGCTGCACACGCCCGAACTGCTGGCACGTTTCACCGCAGCGCAGGCCGCCAAGGGCGTCGATCCGCGCCGCATCCGCCGCGCCAATCCAACGGCCAATCCCGCCACCGGCGCGCAGGAGTTTTTTTGGCCCTGGGACAAGGTCAAAAGCTGGTTCGGCGCCGGATCGCCCGCCGCTTCGTCGCCTGCGTCTCCATCGACGCGCCCGCCGCAGATCAACCCGATTGAAATCTCTGGCCGGCGCTCGACCGAACGGCTTGGACCGCCAGCGGGGATCGAGCGCATCGCGGCCGATCCTGTCCCAGTCTTTCGTCCTGATTTGGGTCAAGGGCGGCCTGATCTCAATCCAACTTGGCGCGTCGCGCCGCCCAATCCCTTCTACAATCAGGAGGTCTTCGACACATTCTCCGGATTGCTGACGCAATGGGAGGATCTGAAAAAAGGAGCAAGCAAATACAAAGCTCCGGAAGGAAAGATCACGGGCGGTTACGGACATGTCTTTCCCAACGATACGGAAGCGAATATCGGGGAACAGATACCCCAGGCAGAAATCGATCGTCTCCTGAGAGACGACTACAAAACCTGGGCCGATACCGCGCAACGCCTCGTCACACGTGAACTCACGCCTGTTCAAAGCGCCGCCATTCTTTCGCTTATGCACAATATCGGTCCGACCAAGTTCGGAAACTCCAAGGCGCTCAAGGCGCTGAACGCGGGCGACGATGCGCAGTTCGAAAAAGAATTCCGCGAATTTCGTCTTTACCGCGACCCGACAACCAAGGAACTGGTGCCATCTCGAGGCCTTGAGAAGAGACGCAACGATGAAATGAACGTGTTCTTCGGCCGGCCACGCCGACCAAATTCCTGAAAAGCGCTAAGGGCTGATTTGCGCGGGCTCAATTCGGTTGAGAATCAGGCGCCCGCTCTCTGAGCAACGGATAATCTGCCAGAGGCACATAATAGACATAGACGCCACCGTAACAGGGGCTGTGGACTTCCCATCTCGGATCAGTGATGTCTTCGCCTTCATAAATCGTGATGTTCATATAGAGATCTAAATCCTTCTCCTCCTTGGAGCCAAACCAACCGACCCCGTTCCATCGTTCTTCAGTCGGGAAGTCGATAAGAAGCCATTTCATTGTGCAGTGAAACGTGGGATTGGCCGCAGCAAAATCTTCGGTGTTGTTCACTTTGTAAATGACAGCCCATTCATGTGGGTCTTCTTCTTTCATCCATTGCGGAACGATGGGTCCCGCGGACAATTGCAGACTGCCGTTCAAGCGCTGAAACTTTGCTTCCCGGTCGCTGACATAGACGTTGCCGAGGAGGTAAATGGTATCGACGTCACCTGCCTCATAGAACTTGAACTCCTTGCCTGGAAGCGGATCAAACGTCGCTTCTTGCTCGGCGAGCAGCAGTCGCGGCGTAAAAACCGCAAGCGGTAGCGCGAGAAAAAGGAATCTTAAATTCATGTTGTTCCGCAGTCGCATCTAGGAACGGTAATTCCAATTTAGTAACGGCCTAATGATAGCATATGGCGTAAAGCACACCTAACCGGACGTGTGTGTATTCAACAGCCTTTGGGATTCCGGCCGCCGCGTCAATCCGCGCCTGACGTATGGAGATCCGTATCGGCGTCCATGAAATCTGAACCGAAAATTCGCTCTGGCCTGACGACATTGTTTGGTCCGCCGCGCCGCACTCGATCGATCAATAGTCTTTCCGAGTCTGGACACCCACCCAATCCGGAAACAGGCGCCCACTCCAGATTGGCGGACGTGTACAGAAAGGGGTACCAAAGCAGGAAGGTTCTATGAAAGAGGTCGTCCATCGGCGTCCCAATGCGGAAGCGAAGCAGACGTCCCGTTCGTTCGGATGATATTTCCACCGAGTAGTTGCTGCCGAAATTCCAATACCTCTCGAACAGACCCATGATCAGCACTTGACGAATCGCATCCTCACGGGAGAACGGATCGCCGCCCTTCCGGCTTCCCGCTTCCGCAAAAGCCTGCCAATACGGCGTGCCAAAAAAATGATCCCAGCGCTCGCATGTAGCGTCGCCTTCGGCAACCGCGAAATGGCACGTCTCCTTGAATTCACCGCGCGCCTGCAAGTTTTTAAGTGGGCCCAATTTATACTTTAGGGGTTGAACCCCGTCGGCGGGTGAATGGGTTTCATACCATTCGACTTCTCCGGAGCGCAAAGCCGAACACAAGCGAATCCCGATGATCTGCATCCGATCCTGAAGGACCATCGCGTCCGCGAACACCATCACAACGTTCGAAAGGAAACTGATGGCAAGACCTATTCCAATGGCTTTCCCAAACGACGCCAGGACGTTTGCAAGGTTCAATATTCGACCGCGAGGCGTGGCCGATTTTTGAATGCTCCGTGTTTCCAAGGCGCCCCCCAAGCGCTCATGCGCGCGAACAGCGCGAGGGTTATGGGCGGCGATTGGCGCAGGAGTTTGACGTCAAAAAGGCAATTCGGAGGCGTTACGATTCAATCCGAATCGCCTGACGTCGTCGACCGTCATCGGATCATCCGGTGTGTTTCGCCGCCGCCGAAAAAGCCCGCGCCACATCGGCGGCCGAGCGCATCTGCGACACGACCGTGGTCAGCACGCGCAAGGGCGAGGGGTCGGGTACCGCCTGAACATCAACCATGGCCGTGCACAGATCGGCCACGGTGCGCGGGTCGGCTTGGAAGATGGTTTCGCCCATAACGCCCGCCGCGACGCGTTTGATGGTCAATCCGTCGCGCGCCAGTTCCAAAACAACATGGTCGCCGTTGGCGAGTGCTATTTCGCTCGACGGCGTCGCAGTTTTATCGTTGTAGGTGACGACGGTGCCCATGGGCGGCGCGGATCACCCGCCGCGCTTCGGTTCGATACGCGCCATGGCGCCAACGATCTTCCAATCGTCGCCTTCGCGTACCCAGACGTGAATGGTTTCCCATTTCTCATCGACCTGGGTGCCGTCGGGTTTCACCGTGCGGTGATTCATATAGTAAATGATGCCGGTATCGCCGTGCAGCGTGAAGTCCATGAAGTTCATGGTCAGTTGTTCTTGATTCTGCCCTGCCATGCTCGCGGAGCTCTGGCGCAGCGCCGACAGCGCGAGCGGTTTTGAAACCGTCGGCGGCCAACCGACATATTCCTCTGCGGCATTGTCGAGATAGAACTGCAAACCGCCCTTGGCGCGGCCCTTGTAGATCGACTGTTCCTTGGCCCAGATCGCGTCGCGGGCCTTGTCCTTTTCGCTTTTCGCGTCCTCTCCCGCTGCGTTCGCGGCCCCCAATCCAAGCACGATCCCACCGAACAGCGCAGCGGCGATTCGCCGGCGTAATGCCCCTTTTTCAAATGTAATGGCCATGAGGGTCCCCTTACCGAATGCGAGCTCAGATGATCAATTTTTGCCCTGGAATTGGCGCCAATCAAGCGCGCGAAAGGTCAGACTCCAAGGTCAGACTCCATGGCGACTCCGCTCCGCCGGTCGCCGCCGTGGAAACGCCGGAAGGTTCATTGCCGATGGTGATCGAAGACGCCTGAGGCGTTATTCGGCCGGACGCGGTTCGGGCACCGGGTCGGGCATGGCCTCAGCCGGCGCGCCGGCGGCGCGCTCGACGGCGCGCAGCGAGGTCGACGGGCGGCTCAACCGGTCCATGTACAGATACACCACCGGCGTGATGTACAACGTCAACACCTGAGACAGGATCAAACCGCCAACCACCGCCACACCCAAGGGCTGGCGTAATTCCGCGCCGGCGCCGGTTCCGAACGCCACCGGCATGGCGCCGAAGATCGCCGCGAAGGTCGTCATCATGATCGGCCGGAAGC
>JAGREB010000404.1 GCA_020446775.1 Paracoccaceae bacterium | reverse complement strand
GTGCAGATCGAGCCCGGGCCGATGCCCACTTTGACCGCATCCGCACCGGCGTCGATCAACGCCTGCGCCGCGTCGGGCGTGGCGATATTGCCCGCGATAACTTGCGCGTAGTTGGAAATCTTTTTAATGCGCGCCACGGCATCGACCACGCCTTGGCTGTGTCCGTGTGCGGTATCGACCACCACAACGTCGACACCGGCGTCGAGCAATGCCTCAGCGCGCTTCAAACCGTCGCCGCCGACGCCGGTGGCCGCGGCGACGCGCAGGCGGCCTTGCTCATCCTTCGCCGCCAATGGGTGCGCGCGGGCTTTTTCGATGTCTTTGACGGTGACGAGCCCAACGCAGCGGTAGTCTTTGTCGACCACCAGCAGCTTTTCGATGCGGTATTCGTGCAGCAGTTTGATCGCTTCTTCGCGTTCGATGCTTTCGCGCGCGGTAATCAGGCGGTCCTTGGTCATCAACTCACTGACCTTTTGCGACATATCGGTCGCAAAGCGCACATCGCGGTTGGTCAGGATGCCGGCGAGTTTGTTCGACTCGCGTTCGACCACGGGAATGCCCGAAATCTTGTATTGCTCGCGGATTCGGAGTGCGTCGGCCAATGTCTGGTCGGGGAACACCGTGATTGGGTTCACCACCATGCCGGATTCGAACTTTTTCACCCGGCGCACTTCCTGCGCCTGTTCCTCGACCGAGAGATTTTTATGAATCACGCCGATACCGCCGACCTGGGCCATCGCAATAGCCAATGCGCTTTCGGTGACGGTGTCCATGGCGGCCGAAATCAACGGCACACTTAGAGGCACGGACTTGGTCAGGTGGGTCGCAGTATTGGCGGTGGCGGGGAGGACGGAGGAGGCCGCGGGCACAAGAAGGACGTCGTCAAACGTCAGGGCTTCGGCGATCTCCATGGCACCTCGCTTCGTCGCTGCCGGGGTTGGCGGGATGTATTCACCTGGGCCAACCAAAATCCAAGGTGCGCGGGCTTATGACACGGATTTGACCGGTTGGGCAAGTGCGGAAAGCACACTTCAATGAAAATACAAAAAGAACCGATTTTCAGGGCCTATTTCGCGCCTTTGAACCCTTGGGCGACAAGATAGATTTCCGCCGATTCCTTGCGGCTGGCGGGCGGCTTGGCGTGTTTGACTTGGGCGCAGGCAAGTTTGATGTGCTTGAGCAGTTCGGCCTCGGTGCCACCTTGGAATACCTTGCAGACGAAAGCACCACCCGGCGCCAGGACTTCGGTCGCGAACAGCCACGCCGCCTCGGCCAAGGCCATGATGCGCAAGTGATCGGTCCCCGGGTGCCCCGTCGTCGGCGCGGCCATGTCGCTGAGCACCACGTCGGCTTGGCCACCCAAGGCGCGCTTCAATTCGTCGGGTGCTTTCGGGTCGAGAAAATCGAGCGTCAGGCACGTCGCCCCCGCCACCGGCGTCCATTCGTTGATGTCGATGCCGACGACTTTCCCTTCACGTCCGCCGGTCTGGACCTGCTTGACGGCATATTGCGTCCAGCCGCCCGGCGCGGCGCCAAGGTCGACCACGTTTTGCCCGGGCTTGAAAATGTGAAAGCGCTGATCGAGCTCGGCGATTTTGAAAGCTGCGCGGCTGCGCCAACCTTCGGCTTGGGCGCGGCGCACATACGGATCGTTGAGCTGGCGCGAGAGCCAGCGGTTCGACGAGGCAGTCCGGCCGCGCGCGGTCTTGACGCGTTGCTTGAGGCCGCGGCCGCTGCTGCCCCGTTTGGACTTAGGCGTGGATTTCGGCATGGGGGAATGGATTAAACCAAATTGTCGGCGACGTCGAACGAGGCCGGATAGATCATTTCCATCAGCAAGCCTTCGCGCAAGCCCCGGTCGGCGACGCGCAACTTGCCGACCGGCCAGACGGAACAAATGGCGTCGAGGATCGCGCATCCGCCGAGCACCAGGTCGGCCCGCTGCCAGCCGATGCACGGTTCCGCCGCGCGTTGTTGCAGCGTCATGCGGCACAAGGCCTCGCTCTTTTCACGCAGCGAACAGAAATCGATGGTCAAGCCATCCACGGCGGTGCGGTCGTAACGATTGAGCCCGAGATGGAGCCCGCCCAATGTGGTGACGGTGCCCGAGGTGCCGATCATCTGCACCTCGCCGCGCGCGATCTTCTCGCCGATGCGGTGCTCGGCCTCGAACGGCTCCAACAGTTTGGCGACGCGCTCGACCACGCCTTGGTAGGTGCGCCCGCACAGATCGCCGCCGCCGCAATCCTCGGCGACGGTGACGACGCCCATGGGCAAGGAGATGCAGCCGACGACCGACAGCGCGCGGTGATCGTCGCGGTGGCCGTCAATGCGCACGAACAGGACCTCGGTTGAGCCGCCGCCGATGTCGAAGATGACGGCGTAGGGCAAGGTGAGATCCAACAGCGCCGCGCAGCCTTTCAGCGCAAGCGTGGCTTCCTCGTCGGGCGTGATGATCTCAAGGTCGATGCCGGTTTCGCGCGCGACGCGGTCCAGGAACTCGCCGCAGTTGGCGGCGCGGCGGCAGGCTTCCGTGGCGACGTGACGGGACGTACTCACGCGCCGTCTGTCCATTTTCTCCGCACAGCGCTTGAGCGCATCGACGGTGCGGTCCATGGCTTCAGCCGACAGGCGGCCGGTGGCACTGACGCCCTCGCCCAGCCGGGTGATGCGCGAGAAGGAATCAATGACGCGGAAATCGGGGTTGGCGCCGGCGCCGTTCTGGGCGGGCTGAACCGATCCATCGGCGCGGACCACCAGCATGCGGCAGTTGTTGGTGCCG
>JAGREB010000403.1 GCA_020446775.1 Paracoccaceae bacterium | reverse complement strand
CGCCCCCGCTTTCGAGAATGTCTGCGCGGTCAACTTGTCCGACGATTGTGGCAAGCTTCCCCTGGTCGCTCGCGATCGGCGACGCGGTGACAACGATCTCTTCGATCACCGGGGCTTCGGCAAGTTGGGTGTTTTCGGTTTGGTCGTCGGCGCGGGTATCGGACACGCTATAGGCAACAAGTGCGGCCAGCGCCATTACGGCGCGGCCCTGAGTCAGAGTCGGCATTGAGAATCTCCAAATACGGGACGGCGCGGAGCTCCGGCTGCACAAACAGCCGGTCTCGCACGCAAGATCGGAAAGTGTCGCGGTTAGATGGAGATAGCGCGCGGCGGAGCGCGGGATTGGAACCCGATAAGGCCCTTTACCGGGCCATGAACTTGGGCCGACGGCAGATCGAATGCGGCCAGTGCAACAAGGCGCGGCGGCGGTGGCGCCGATGAGTCGGGTACGGGCAGCGTCGAGGACGCAAAGTGACACAGCGCGCAATCGTCGGCGCCGCTGTTATCGTGGACGAAGTGGTCCCACTGGTGGACCAACAACGACCCGTGGGCGATCAGCGCGATTGCCACCACGGCGGCACGCAACACACCGAGCCACCTCGGGCGTCGTACGTTCACCGCTTCGTCGTCACATTGATCCTGCAATATCAAAACCCCTGCTCAGGACCGCAAATCCTGATTGCAACCCACCTTAGCATTCGCAGTCTAACTCGTCACTATGACGAGATTGTCGTGCCTGCAAAGCCGCGGCGGCGAAATCTCTGCCGAGCACCCTTGCCTGATTCGAGCCAAGGTGGTCACATCTTGGAAGAAAATCCGAATTCGGACCCGATAGCATGACGTCGAACATCTACGAACAAAACCTTCCGCGTGTACCCGCGAATTTCACGGCGTTGACGCCGCTCGACTTTCTCCGCCGCTCGGGCGAGACCTACCCCAATCATCTCGCCGTGGTGCACGGCGACCTGCGCCGGACCTACGGCCAAGTCTACGACCGCAGCCGCCGCCTGGCTTCGGCGCTGGCGCAACGCGGCATCGGTGTCGGCGACACCGTCGCCATGATCGCGCCCAATACACCGGCGCATCTCGAAGCGCATTTCGGCGTGCCCATGTCGGGTGCGGTGTTGAATTCCATCAATACCCGCCTCGATGCGCGCACCATCGCCTTCATCCTCGACCACGGCGAATCCAAGGTTCTTCTGACCGATACCGAATTCGCCGAAGTGGTCGGCGAGGCACTTAAACTGTGTACGCGCAAGCTGCTCGTCATCGACATCGCCGACACACTTGGGCCCGACGGTCCCCGCCTGGGCGAGATCGAATACGACGACTTTATCGGCACGGGCGATCCCGAGTTCGAATGGGCCGCGCCAAGCGATGAATGGAACGCGATCGCGCTCAATTACACATCGGGAACTACCGGAAACCCCAAGGGTGTCGTGCTGCATCATCGTGGCGCGGCCCTGAACGCCATCGGAAACTTGATGGCCTGGGGCATGGGCTTGCATCCGGTTTACCTGTGGACGCTGCCGATGTTTCATTGCAACGGTTGGTGCTTCCCATGGACCATCACCGCCATGGCCGGCGTGCACGTCTGCCTGCGCAAGGTCGATCCCCATCTGATGTTCCCGCTGATGAAGGAACACGGCGTCACGCATTTCTGCGGCGCGCCGACGGTGCTCAACATGCTGATCAATGCGCCGGCCGACCTGAAACAAGGTCTCCAGAAAGGCATTAAAGGAATGACTGCGGGCGCGGCGCCGCCGGCGGCCGTCCTCGCCAACATGGAATCGATGGGTTTCGAGATCACCCACGCCTATGGCCTAACCGAAGTGTATGGCCCGTGCACGGTGTGCGCCTGGCACGATGAATGGAACGCAAAGCCGCTGGCCGAACGGGCGGCGCTCAAGTCGCGTCAGGGTGTGCGTTACCACGTACTCGATGGGTTAACGGTCATGAACCCGGAAACCATGACGCCGGTTCCCGCCGACGGCGAGACCATGGGCGAGGTCATGTTCCGCGGCAACGTGGT
>JAGREB010000402.1 GCA_020446775.1 Paracoccaceae bacterium | reverse complement strand
CGGCGCCGGCCCGGCATCCAGCGCGCGGACCGGTCAGACTTGGGGTCAGGCTTGGGATCGCGTTTGAGACCAATACGGCGCGCGCAACTCGGCTTTGAGAAGTTTGCCGTTTGGATTGCGCGGCAGGGCGGCACGGAATTCGACGGCCGAAATGCGTTGCTGCTTCCCGACGTGCGCGTTGATCCAATCGCGAATCTCGTCTTCGTTGGCGGCGGATTGCCTAGCGACGATAAGGGCCAAGGGTGTCTCGCCCCACTTCGCGTGCGGCACGCCGATCACCGCCACGTCGGCGACATCGGGATGCTTGATGGCGACCGCTTCGATGTCGGCCGGGTAAATATTTTGCCCGCCGGACAGGATCAGATCTTTTTTGCGGCCGACGATATACAAGAAGCCCTCGTCGTCGAGCTTGCCGAGATCACCGGTCTTAAGCCAATGCCGGCCGTCACTATCGACCAAGACCGCGTCGTTCGTCGCATCGGGGCGGTTGAGATAGCCATCCATCACGAACCGGCTCAGCCCGACGATTTCGCCGGTTTGCCCGTGCGGGACGTCGCGGCCGTCGTCGTCGACGATCCTGAGGTCGGAGCCCAGCACCGGCTTGCCGACCGACGACAGTTTGCGCGCCGCATCCTCGGGCGCCAGCGTCGTGATCAAGCCCTCCGTCAGGCCATAGAGCTCGATAATCGTCGGGCCGAAACGGCCGATGAGATTGCGCTTGAGGTCTTCCCACAACGGCGAACCGGCCGACATCATGGCGGTAATGGACGAGACACCGATTTGACCGTCGTCCGCGGCAAGCATCATGTCGTACTGCAACGGCACCATGGCGGTGTTGGTGATGCGGTGGCGCGCGATGAGTTCAAGCGCCGCGCGGGCGTCGAATTTCGGCATGATCACGATCGTGCCGCCGGAAATGACGGTCGCAAGCATGCCGACCCAGACGATGTTCGAATACATCCCGATCGAGGCAAGCGTCACCGACGCCGAGGTATAGCGCAACGCAATGGCAAGATCGCCGGCCCAGTCGAGGCGGCGCTGGTGCGAATGGACGATCCCCTTGGGCTGACCTGTCGTCCCGGAACTGTAAATGATGTTGCACGTCGACTCAGGATCGACTTCGACGCGGAGCGGACCCGTTTCGAATTGCGCGCGCCATTGGCTATAGTCTTGCCAGCCCGGCGCTGCCCCCTCGACGGCTATGGAGGCATCGGGCAATAGGCCCGCAAGTTGGGACTGAATAGCGGTGACGCACTGAACGTGCGCCCGCGAAGCGAAAACCGCGCGCACGCCGGCGTCGCGCAGCATGGCGAGCATCGCCTCGTCGCTAATCGAGGTATTGAGCGGCACGACAGCCGCGCCGGCCGCCATGATGCCCCAAATGATCTCGGCCATGGCGAGGCTGTTGTCCATCACAACGCCGACATGGTCGCGCGGCGTCACGCCAAGCGTACGTAAACCGCGCACCACCTGATTGACGCGGCCGCTGAAGGCCCGCCACGTCAATACCTCATCGCCGCAGATAAACGCGGGTTTGTCGCCACACCACTTCGCGTTGAGCGAGACGTAATCAGGCAAAACAGGGCGTGGCGCGGCGATCACCGGCATGGGGTTTTGGCCCGGATGCTGTGGCGGCAGGCTCATCTCGACCGAGGGAGATCAAAGCCGGAGCGTATCGCGCAGCGGGATACGCTCCGGCCGATCCACTTCAGAACTTCAGGCCGACCGTGGCCGTGACCGTCCGCGGGTCGCCATAAAAGGCGGTCAGCGTGCCTTCCAGTCCCAGGGTCGAGGCGGTGACGAAATCGTAGCCCGCGACCTTATACTTCTTGTCGGTTAGATTCTTACCGTGCAGACCGAACTGGAGTCCGCTGTCGTCTGCCGTCCAGGTGATGCTGGCGTCGACCAGCGCGTAGCCGCTCTGATCGATGGGCGACGCAAACTCGAACTGACTACTCTTGCTGCGGTAGGATACCGACGGGATGAACGCGATTTCGCCGGCCCGGCCAAACACTTCGAGCGGCGTTGCGTAGTTGAGACCGAAATTGACTGTCCATTTTGGCGTATTCTGGATATTGCGCTGGGCGGCGACGTTTTGCAGCGATGTGACACCCGTGACTGGGTCGAGTACGGCAGTAATGAATTCCTTGAACTTGGCATCGATCCAACCGACCGCCCAGTTCGCCGTCAGACTGTCGCCCGAACTTCCCATACCTTCGGCGACGACACCGCTGCCCTCGAACTCGACGCCGTAGAAGCGCGCTTTACCAGCGTTGGTCGTCACGCCTGAGAAATTATCGGCGATACCGTCGTTGTTTGTATCGACGCCGATTGAACCCGGGATTTGGACGTCGGTATAGTCGCTGTAGAACACAGCGAAACTCGACCGGTATTTGCCGTCGAACCCGCTCGTCTTCCAACCCGCTTCGTAGGTCGTGATTTTTTCCGGGTCGAACTGCATGAAATCGTAGATTTCGTCGGCCGACCGCGTGCCGTCGTTGTTGAGGTCGGGCGCGGCCGTGGTTTGCCCGCGTGGATCAAATCCACCGCCCTTGAACCCTTGGCTGAACGAGACATAAAGGTTGTTGTCGTCGTCGGGCTTGTAAGCAAGGACCGCTCGCGGCGTGAAGTCTTTGAACGTCGCCTTGCCGAGGAAATTCGACGTGGTGGCGATGACGGTGCCAGTGTTTCCGAACGACGCGGAGCGCCCGCCGATGAGTGTCCGGCGGATAATATTACCCGTGCGCTTGTCGTCGGTGTAGCGGCCGCCGAGCGAAATCTCAAATCCGGTCCACCCCATCGCCGCCTCGAGGTCGATCGTGGCGTCGGCGAAGACCGACCACGTCTTTGTATCGATATTCCCGAATGTATACGCGTTCAGGCCGGGCAATCCGATCAACGCGCCCGTGGTTCCCAATAGGACATCGAACTCGTTGAAGGCGTTGGCGTCGAGATAATAGAAACCGGCCAGTGCATCGACCGTATCATCGCTATAGCTGATCTGGAATTCTTCGCTCAACTGATCGTCTTCA
>JAGREB010000401.1 GCA_020446775.1 Paracoccaceae bacterium | reverse complement strand
TCGGCAACCCGGCGACCAACGTCATTCCGGCCGAAGCGCGCGCCGGGTTCAACATCCGGTTCAACGACCTTCATACCGGCGAGAAGTTGATCGCGTGGCTGCGCCGATCGTTCGATTCAATCGGCGGCGATTACGATTTAAACGCACGCGTCTCGGGCGAAGCGTTCCTGACGCCGCCGGGCGCGCTGTCCGAATTGGTCAGCGCGGCGGTCGAGGACGTATTGGGACGCGCGCCCGAATTGTCGACCAGCGGCGGAACGTCCGACGCGCGCTTCATCAAGAACGCCTGCCCGGTGTGCGAGTTCGGCATGGTCGGGCTGACGATGCACAAGGCCGACGAACGCTGTTCGCTCGACGACCTGGAGCGATTGGCCGCGATCTACGCGCGTATGCTCGAGCGTTATTTCGAAACCGCGCGATGATCTCGAGCCGCGAATTCGCTTCGTCGCTGTACGGCCTTTGGCTTTTGCTCAAGCTCGACCGCACGGGATTTACCTGCTTCGAGCGGACCGTCGGCGGCTTTTGGCGTTCGTATGTCGCCGCCGTCGTCGTCGCGCCGTTCAATTTTTTGCACGCGGGGCTTTCGTACGAACCGGCCGAGGGCGGGCTCGGCTTCGGTCCCTATATGATTGTCGAATTCCTTTCCTACGTGCTGTCGTGGACCGCGTACCCGCTGGCGATGATCTACATATCCCGCCTGCTTGCCCGCGAAGCACGCCTGCTGGATTACCTGGTTCCCTATAACTGGTTCCAACTCGCGGTCGCAGCGCTCGTTTTTCCGGTCATGCTGCTGTTCGACGCCGGCATCTTGAGTCCGGAGGGTATGGCGTTTCTGCAACTTCTTAGCCTCGGGATCTTCGTCAGTTACGCCGCGTTCCTGGCGCGTGTCGCGCTCGATGTCGTGCTGTCGACCGCGTTCGCACTCGTATTGTTCGATTTCATGATCAATTTGCTTGTCTCGCAGGTGATTGCGCGCATTTAGGCGGTGAGGCACGGATATGAGGCACGGTCCGTCATCACGGTTCGCCTGCGCCAATCGTCGAATTCAAGGAGAACACCCGTGGTTCTGTTTGCCAGGTCTCACTCGTTCCGGACGTTGTTCTTGTGGATGGTCGCGGTGTTCTCGGTGGCCGGCTTTGTCGAGGGCTTCGGCTTCGGCGCCGAACTGTTGTTCCTGATCAATACGCTGGTGCTGTTGTCGGCGGTGCGCGCCGTGCAGGAAAAACACGTCCGGCGGATGTTGTTGATGGCCGCGGCCGTGACCATCGCCTCGAACCTGGCGGCGTATGCGACGATCGCCGAGTTCATCGACGTCATTTCGCTGTGCTGCAACCTCGGCATGTTCAGCTATTTGACGTGGCTGGTGTTTTTGAAAGTCTTCTCGGGCCGGTCGGTGGATGCCGATACGATTTTCGGCGCTGTGTGCATTTACGTCCTGCTCGGCTTGAGCTGGGCGGTCGCCTATCAATTGATCGAGTTGGTCGATCCCGGATCGTTCCAGGCGACCTTCGACGCGGCGCCGCCGATTGCCGCCGCCATCGAGGATTACCTTCGCACGTACGTCTACTTTAGTTTCACCACACTGACGTCGACCGGGTACGGCGACATCGTGCCGATCAGTTCGCCCGCGCGCTACGCCGCGATCTTGGAATCGATGTGCGGGCAGATTTATCTGACGGTGCTGGTCGCGCGCGTCGTCGGCTTGCATCTCAGTAGTTTCCGATAACCGGCCGCGGCACGGTTCGGCCGCGAGAGCGTCAGGATTCTTTACATCCAGAGGTAGGAACCCGGTGCGACAAATATGCCTTTGAAAACAAAGGCTCAATTATCAAAAAATATGATTTATATAACCGATATTTCAGATTTGTGGCGTCAGGATTCTTTACACCCGACCTTGGGCCGGTAAAGCCGGCGGAAGTTAAGGCATTGATTCGAGGCTTATTTCCTAATTTGGCATGCCATTTGCAAGACTAACGCGAGTATCGCCACTTTTGATAACCGGGGGGATCCGGCCTCACTGAAGCGATGCCTCGTGTATGGCCCGCAGAACAGTATGGCCCGCTTGGCCTCAGCCTCTGCGGCCCCTGCGTCTTAAGCCATTTGTTGCCGCCTTAGATTTGTCGCCGTCCGTACGATTGCCGAACGTGGAGATTCAATGTGACGACGAAAATGACGACAAAAATAACCACGCGCGCGCTGACTGCGCTCGCCCTCGTGTTCGCGCTGCCCGGTGTGGCGGCCGCCGGTCCCTTTACCCTGATCGAGCACGACGCAGGCGCGATTGCGGACTCAAGTATGCTGACCGTGCCTGGACCATTTCCGATCGAAACCGCCAACACCAACGACAATCCGGGTGTCTTGCTCGACGCGATTCTGGTGGAAGCTGTTAGAGAGAACGGGGCCGGGCCGGACTTTGACCGGGTATTTTCCGGCGCGCGGTCGCGCTGGACCGATGCCTCGAGCCGGATCGCCGTCGACGCGCGCGTCAGCTATTTCCGGGGCGACAACGACATCGATATCGGCGCGACGGCCTATTCTACGGTCTCGTCCCAAATGCGGTTCGTTTTGAACACGACGGACGTTCGAGTCGAGAACAGGATTCTCTATCAAACGGGTCCCTACGCATTCAGCGAATATACTTTGACCCTGGTGAATGAAACGACCAACCAAGTCATCATGAGTTTTCAGAACGAGCAGGTTTTCATCGGAGACCCGCTCAGGTTCATCGAGTTCAGCGGGTCGGTCGGTGACATCATTTCGTTCAGCATGGTTGCTCAGTCGTTGCTCAATCATCCGTTTGGAACGGGCGAAGACTCTCAAGGCCGGTCCGACGCGCTTCTGACCTTCACCGATATCGCCCCGCCGCCAATGGAAAACGTACCGGTGCCGGGCGCGTTGTTGCTGCTGACACCGGGCTTGGCGATGATCGCGCTCATACGCCGCCGCCGCACGCACTGATCAATAACTGACCCCTGCCAGACCTGACCCTGTCAGAAATCGCCCGCACGGCGGTACGCGCGGCCGAGCCGCGTTTCAGCGGCAATAAAGCGTCGCGCCTGCCGTACGGTCCTTCCATCTGTCACATATCCGAAGTGGATTTTCCCGAGTCGCGCCGATTTCCCCATATCGGGCTTGGATTTAGATAGTTTCGAGTGCTAATCTTATCGCCGGACAGCCACCCTGGGTAGAGGCGGCCGCGAAACAACGCGTGACCGCCGTGGACAAAGACATTCATGGTACCGGACGGCAGCCAGACACCGCACGAGCACGCACCGGCCGAACACGGACGGACGGTGCGGCTAGAGGTACCGCCGATCCCCGCCAACGAGAACGAGCGCCTCGCGGCGCTGCGCCGCTTTGAGATCGTCGACACGCCGCCGGAAAAAACGTTCGACGACATCGCGCGCTTTACGGCGAAACTGTTCAAGACGCCCATCCCGCTTCTGTCGCTGATCGAAGAGGATCGCCAGTGGTACAAGGCGCGCGTGGGGTATCCGGACAGCGAAACACCGCGCGAGGTGTCGTTCTGCGCCCACGCGATTAACCAGGACGACATTTTCGAGATTCCCGACGCCACCGCGGACCCGCGCTTTCGGACCAACTCGCTGGTGATCGACGGACCGCGCGTGCGCTATTACGCCGGCATGCCGCTACGGACGTCGGACGGCCATGCCTTGGGCACCCTGAGCGTCGTCGACCGTATCGCGCGCCGCCCGCTTTCCGAACCCGAACGGATTCTCCTCAAGGATCTTGCGGCCATCGTCATGACGCGGATCGAGCTGCGCAAAGCGATCGGCCACATTGCCCCGGTCACCGGATTGTTCAATCGGTTCAGCCTGACCGAAAGCATCGACACCTATATCGCCGCGGAATCGGAACGGCAGCGCCATATCGCCCTGGTGGTGATCGACGTGGCGACAATGCAGGAATATGAGCACCTGACCCGCGTGCTGGGACACGGTTACGCCGATGCTTTCGAGAAAGTCGCGGCGGAACGCCTGCAGGCGAGTCTGCCTAACAGCGTGAAAATCTTTCACATCTCGGAAAGCCGTTTCGGCTGCGTCCTGAATGAGCCGTCGCAAAATCAGCTGAACCAGTTGATCGAACGGCTGTCGTCGGTGATCGCGGTTCCGACGCTCTGCCGCAACATACCCGTCACGACGCGCGGCACCATCGGCATCGCGGAATACCCGCGCGACGGCGAGTCCGGCCAGGAATTGCTGCGCCGCGCCATCGGCGCGCTCTACGATGCTTCGGGACGCGGCGAAATGTGGTCGCGTTACGATAGCGTGCATGACCAAAAGACACAGCGATCGTTCCAAATCCTTCAAGACCTGCGCGTGGCCCTGAAGACCAACGACCAGCTCAGCGTCCACTACCAGCCCAAAATCGGATTGCGGACGGGATTGTGTGCGGGCGCAGAAGCTCTGGTGCGCTGGACACACCCCAAGTTGGGGCCGATCTCACCCGGTGAGTTCGTTCCATTGGCGGAGCGCACGTCATCGATGTTCGCCCTGACCGCTTATGTCCTGAATCAAACGCTGCGCCAGATGGCAACGTGGCAGCGCAAAGGGATCGACCTGCCGATTGCGATCAACGTTTCGATGGCCGACCTACAGCAGGAAGGATTTTCGAAAGCGGTCGCTCAATTGATCGGTGAATACGGAGTTAATCCCGCAAATCTTGAAATCGAAATTACGGAAAGTGCCGTGATGAGCGACCAAGACGTCGCGTTCCGCCACCTCGAAGAAATCCGCAAACTCGGCGTGCGGATTCTGATCGACGATTTCGGCACCGGCCAAAGCGCGTTGTCGTACTTGAAGTACATCCCCGCCTCGATCATCAAAATCGATCAGATTTTCGTCAAGACGCTGGCCGTCGATGCCAAGGATCAGCGCATGGTGCAATCGACCATCACGCTGGCCCACGATCTCGGTTACGAAGTCGTCGCCGAAGGCATCGAAAGCACCGAGATCGGCGAATGGCTGGCGGCGGCCGGCTGCGACATGGGGCAGGGTTTCGCTCTGTCGCGCCCCTTGCCTGCGGACGCATTCGAAGCCTGGCAGGCGCGTTGGCGCGGCGTTTGAGCGTCGGCACACGACACCCGCCCGCCGCCCCGGTCAGTATTTCACCGCCGTCAGATAAAGCCCGCACGCCGGCGCGGTTTGGCCCCCGGCGCTGCGATCCTTGGCCTTGAGAGCGCGTTCGACGTCGCGCGCGGTCCACTTACCCTCGCCCACCAGCTTTAGCGTACCGACGAAATTGCGCACCTGATGGTGCAGGAACGAACGCGCACGGGCGACGACGGCGACCTCCTCGCCACGCCGCGAGACCGACAATTCATCGAGCGTCTTGACGGGTGAATCGGCCTGGCATTCGGCGGCGCGAAAAGTGGAGAAGTCGTGATTGCCGACCAGCACTTGCGCGGCTGCGTGCATCGCGCCGGCATCTAAATCGAGCGGCACCCACCAGACCCGGTTCAGGTCAAGCGTTGGCGGCGCACGGCGCGTGAGTATCCGGTATTCATAAGCGCGTCCGGTTGCGGAAAACCGCGCATGAAACTCGTCGGCGACCTGCTCGGCCTTGAGCACGCTGACAGGATGAGGGCGCACCAAGGCGTTCATGGCCGCCATCACTTTATCGGGCGAATCGCTGCGCGGAATGTCGAAATGCGCGACTTGGCCAAGGGCATGGACTCCGGCGTCGGTGCGCCCGG
>JAGREB010000400.1 GCA_020446775.1 Paracoccaceae bacterium | reverse complement strand
GACTTTCCGGTGCCGTGATAGCCCTGGATCAAGACGCGGCGGTTGTGCGTGAACCCGGCGACGATGGCGAGGGTGGTATCGCGGTCGAAGCGGTAGGCTTTATCGATCTCGGGCACATGTTCGTCGCGGTCTGAAAACGCCGGGACTTTCATGTCGATGTCGAGGCCGAACGCCTCCTTAGCCGACACATGCGTGTCGGGCAGCCGCAACCCCAAGTCCTGACCCACACCGACCGATAGCTTGATCATCGCACTTCGTTCTCCGCGCCGTGGCACAGGAAACGCCGTGCCCAGCGCTGTTTATGACATGACGCGCCGCCGACACGCAAATTCCGGTTATCCACATGTGGATCAACGGAAATTCGGAAAGCCGGCCCCGTCCCGGCGAAACCTATCCGATTCCTTTGCTCCAGCCGCCGTCGGCCGTGATCGAGCCGCCCACCATGTTGGCGGCGCGGTCCGAACACAGGAACACGATCCAATTGGCGATCTCTTCGGGTTGCGCAAGTTCGCCCCGGGGAATTTGGGCGGTGTAGTCGCCTTCGACCTCGGCAATCGTGCGGCGCGAACCTTGCGCCAGGCGGTTCATCAACGTTGTCCAGCGCTCGGTGCGGGTCGGGCCGGGGTTGATGGCGTTCACAATTACATTGTGCGGCGCCAGTTCTTCGCCCAGCCCTCGGGTAATCGCCAATAAGGCCGCATTGGCGGCCGATCCCGGCAACAGGCGGGGCGAGGGCTGCAGCCCCGTGTTGCCGACGATATTGACGATCCGGCCATATTTTTGGGCGATCATCCCCGGAATGACGGCACGCATCATCCGGACGGTGCCCATGACCTTGAGGTCGAAACTTTCGTCCCACACTTTGTCCGGGATTTCCCAAAACAACCCGCCCTGGGATGCCCCGGCGGAGTTGACCAGGATGTCGATGCGGCCGAAGGCTTCGCGCGCTTTCGCCGCCGCTGCTTCGGCCGATTGTGGATCGGTCAGATCGACCGGGATCGCCTCACTTTGGGTCCCATAGGCAGCATGAAGGTCGTCGGCCAATTTGGCTAAGTCTCCGGCGCTGCGGGCGGCTAACACCAGCTTGGCGCCTTCGGCAGCCAGCAAGCGCGCAGTGGCCGCGCCAAGGCCGCGGCTGCCGCCGGTGATCAAAGCGACACGATCTTTCAGGGCGAGGTCGATGGACATTCTCCTTGCAGCGCCGCGAGCAGGTTATTTCTGCGCGGTTTCCAAACCTGTCAACACGGCTTTGAGTGTGGCGAACGCCGAGTTGACCGCTTTCATTTGCCGTTCGGCTTCGAGCGATCCGCCATTGGCGTCGGGATGGTATTTCTTGACGAGGACCTTGTAGCGGGTTTTGACCGCTTCGACCGTGATCTCGCCGGTGATACCCAGCGTCTTAAGAGCGCGCCGCTGCTCCGTGGTCCACGTGCGCGTACGCTGGTCCCGCCGCGTCGCGGGATCGAACGCCGTGCCGCGGGCCAGGTTAAGCGCATCGTCGATGCCGGTTCCGGCCCAGCGGCCTCCGCCGCCCAGCTGGCCCAATTTCCAGGTCGGTCTGTCCCACGTCGCGGCCGAGCGGATTTCGCTTTCGATGGCGGCGTCCGGCATGCCGGCGTGGAAATTCCATTCGGCGTTGTACAGCCGGATGTGATCGAGGCAGAAATAGACGTATTCGTTCAACGACCGGTCGCGCGGCGCGCGGTATTCACCCGCCGCCATGCATCCCTGCCACGCGCAAACGCACGCCGCCGCCGAGCTTTGCGTCGTGGGATCGCAGGTCAACTGTTCCGCGGGGCGCGTTCTTGTCATCACACGACTATGGGCTTGGGAACACACACCGACAATCTTGTTTCTTGAAAAGACTTATGCTTGTTCGATGTTGGAAAATGAAATTTTTGGGGACATTCCATGGGCGCGTATCGAGACCGGATCATTCAAAAAATCGTCGCGGCTCTGCAACCGGAGGCGCTCGACCTGTTCGACGATTCGGCGCGTCACGCGGGTCATGCCGGCGCGCACGCGGACGGGGGCGGCGAAACGCATTTCAAGCTTTCGGTCGAGGCCAAGGCGTTCGCGGGCAAATCGCGGCTCGAGCGGCAGCGCATGGTGTACGCCATTCTGGCAGATGAATTGAAAGAGCGCGTCCACGCCCTCGAACTGAAATTGAAAGCGCCGGGCGAAACCTAAACGGCGCCTTATTCGGCGGCTTTATCCTTGGGCTTATAGAATTTCGGGAAATCCCGCTTGATGACCTCGCCGTCCGAGGCCCACGTGTGACAACTGTCGAGCATCGGCGGCCTGCGTTCGCCGGTTTCCATCATCTTCTTCATTTCGGCAAAACGGCGTCCGACAAGGGATTGAAACGCCGTCGTACCCATGGGGCCCAACAGTTCGACCAAATGCGTACACCCTTCGACGCCGCCCAGGCGTTGTTTCACGGCGGTGTTGAATCCGGGTTTGATTACGAGGCCGATCAATTTTTTGAAGTTTGGCGTGATCTTGGAACAGATCGCGTAAGGCGAATGGTCCGTTACCGCCACGGCGTCGACGATTTTCATGTCGTTGTCGATGGTGATCCTGAGGCCCATGCCGTGTAGCGGTTCGCCGGCCTTGATTTCACCGCGGTCGTGATTCGGAAAACTGTAGGGCTTGGTGTCGGTCAGCCATCCGTCGATGTCCCATAGGCCGTCGCTGCGCTGATACCCTTCGACCTTGACGGTCCGGGTGTGAACGAGTTCTCGTGAGATTTCGGATTCGGGTAACGGCATCGTTATGTCCAATCGCGACCGGTCGTGCGCCTCGGTCCGGCGCACTCTTGGATTGATGTAGGCCATAATACAATTGGAGAACAGACGCGTCTCCGCATCCGGCCATGCAAGGGCGCATTAGCGCCATGCACGGGTGCGATAGCTGCGATCAGTCTGTGGACGTTTCGCCCGCCGTGCGCGTCAGGCGGTGCCGTAATTCTCGCCGTAAATAAAGGCGTTACGATCCTTGAGGTCTTGCTCGAGTTCGGTGTTGTAGACGGCGTACAAATCGCGCACCGACACCATGCCGACCACTTTGTCGTCCGTGACCACGGGAAGATGGCGATAGTTGCGTTCGCGCATCATGCGAATGGCATCCGCGGCGGTATCGCTCGGAGCCAGGGTATCGGGGTTGCCCGTCATGACTTCGCTGATCTTCGCCTTGTCGGGATCGACCCCGGCGGCGATCACCCGGCACGTCATGTCGCGCTCGGTGATGATCCCGACCAAGCGCTCGCCTTCCATGACCAGAACCGCGGCAATCTTTTTCTCGCGCATCAATCGGGCAGTGTGTCTCACCGTTTCCGACGGAGACACCTTGTACAGGGTTTGATTGTGGATGACGTCAGGCACGATCTTGCGACTCATGGAAACCCTCCCCGAATGAAAATGAATTGACGCTACGGTGCTTTGCCACTCCAAATCTGAAACACGACACGCACTGGACAGCCCAGACGCGTTAAGTGTCGGCGCGAAGGAAGTGCGGGTCAAGCGTTCGCGTCAAGCCGCTGTATTTGCGGTCTTTTCGGCGTTTCCGGGCGCAGGCGCTTCCGGCGGGGTCACGCGGATCAGGGTCAATTGATTGCGCTGGCGGCGCACGACTTCCAAGCGATAGCCGTTGAACATGAACTGCTGCCCCTGCTCGGGGATCATGCGGGATTCGTACAGGACCAGCCCTGCGACCGTGACGGCATCGTCGTCGGGCAATGACCAATCGAACTCCCGGTTGAGGTCGCGGATCGCGACACTGCCGTCGATCAAATAGCTTCCGTCGGCTTGGGGCCTGATCCCGGCGATGGAAACGTCGTGTTCGTCACTGATGTCGCCGACGATTTCCTCGATGATATCTTCGAGCGTGACGATCCCTTTCAGCGCGCCGTATTCGTCGACGACCAGAGCAAAATGTTCGCGGCGTTCGCGGAACGCCGTCATCTGGTCCAAAAGCCGTGTTGTCTCGGGAACGAACCAAGGCTTCTGCGCGACCGCGACGATGTCGACCCGATCGGTGCGACCGTGCGCGGATTCGATGGCGCGCAACAGGTTCTTGGCGTGCAAGACGCCGACGATATTGTCCGGCTGGTCGCGCCAAAGCGGTATGCGCGAGTATGGGCTACCGGCAACCTGTTCGATGATTTCGGCGATCGGTAGATCGGCGTCGAGGGTCACGACTTTCTTGCGGTGAACGAGAATCTGTCCGACTTCCACCTCGGCCAATTCAAGCACGCTGCGCAGCATGGCCCGTTCATGCTTGACCTCTTCCTTGACCTGCTGTTCGCCCATATGCAGCTCGATGGTGCCGCGCAGTTCGGCGAGTACATGTTGCGCTGTCTGGCGGCGGGTGGGCGGAACACGAAACAGCCAGAGTGCGCCGTTGACGAACACTTCCATTGCCGCGTTCAGGGGCCTGAATAGCCAGACCAGCACCGACATGATGCCGGCGGCACGCAAGGCGAGATCGGTCGTGTGGGTGAGGGCGAATGTTTTGGGCAACACTTCCGCATAAATCACGATCAGAATCGTCATGATCGCCGTTGCGTATACGACGCCGTTGCTGCCGAACGCCTCGATCAGGACGCTCGTCGCCAAGGACGACGCAAGGATGTTGACAAGGTTGTTGGACAACAGAATTGTGGAAATCAATCGTTCGCGGCGCTCAAGCAGCCGCATGACCACGCCTGCGCGCTTGTCGCCGCCTTCCTGCATTTGATGGATCAGCGGCCGCGAGACCGCCGTCAGGGCCGTTTCGGACCCCGAGAAAAATGCCGACGTCATGATCAAGACGCCGATCACGATCACAATGGCCAACATAGGTTACTCCTGCCTGCGACCAGGTCGGTCGATCCGGTTAGCGCTGAACTTAGCGGGTGGCCGACAAGGCGTCGGTCAGGACCGCGGTTAGGTCTTCGGCGCGCACATCGCGGCTGAGGAATGCGTCGCCGATACGGCGTGCGAGGACGAAGGTTGTAACGCCGTCCTGCGTCTTCTTGTCGCCCGCCATGTGCGCGATGAGGCGCGCCGCCGTGATCACGCCGTGCGGTCCCCGCGTCGGCGGCGCGATGCGCAATCCGGCCGCGGCGAGATGGGCGCGCACGCGCTGTGCATCGGCGGCGGGACACAAACCCATTCGGACCGAAAGGTCGAACGCCATGATCATTCCCATGGCGACGGCTTCGCCGTGCAACAAATCGTCGCCATAACCCATTTCGGCCTCGAACGCGTGTGCGAAGGTGTGACCGAGGTTGAGGAGTGCGCGCTCGCCACTTTCTTTTTCGTCGGCGGCGACGACCGCGGCCTTGGCAAGGCAACTGGTTTTGATGC
>JAGREB010000035.1 GCA_020446775.1 Paracoccaceae bacterium | reverse complement strand
TCCCAACGGCTGGGAAGCGCGCGCGCTC
Organism: Paracoccaceae bacterium; assembly: GCA_020446775.1. Taxonomy (GTDB): domain Bacteria; phylum Pseudomonadota; class Alphaproteobacteria; order Rhodospirillales; family Rhodospirillaceae; genus VGEM01. The sequence continues at coordinate 57,692 of JAGREB010000035.1, read as the reverse complement.
GATCAGACCGAGCGCGTCGACTATCCGCTGACTATTCCCGTTCCCGCCGGGCCGTCGGCCGATGCGGTGAAACGTGCCGCCGATTTGCTTGCCGGTGCCAAGCGGCCGATGATCCTGGCCGGATCCGGCGCGGCCATGTCGGGCGCTGCGCTGCGCAAGCTTGCGACCGATTACAAGATTCCCGTGCTCGCCAACGCGCTTGCGCGTGGGTTGGTGCCGGAAGATCTCGATCTTGGTTTCTCCTGGCCGCTGGCGCAGCCCGCCGCCAAGCAAGCCGATGTCGTGTTGGTGGTTGGCTGCCGTTTGACTCAAAGAGTCGGGTTCGGTTTGCCGCCGCGATTTGCCAAGGACGCAAAGTTCATCCAGATCGACGTTCAGGCCGAGGAATTGCATCGCAATCGCGTCATCGACGTGCCGATCGCCGCCGATGCGCGCCTGACGGTCGAAGCGATCACCGCCGAGCTTGCGCGCCTCGGCGTCAAAGCCGGCGGTGCAGGATGGGTCAATGACGCCATCGCGCCGCGGCTCGCGCGTATCGAAGAACTGGGTTACGGCGACAAGACGCCGATGCATCCTTACGCCATTGCGCGCGCGTTGATGAAGGAGATGCCCGAGGACGCGATCTATGTCGGCGACGGTGCCGATATTCAAAACTGGATGCACGCCATCCTGCGCGTTCGATCCGAGCGCGCGTTCATGGATCACTATCCGTACGGGTCCATGGGGACCGGTACGCCATTGGCCATGGGCGCGGCGACCTGGGCCAAGGAAGAGGCGGCGCTGACCGGCAAGCAAGCTCGGCCGACGGTACTGGTCACCGGCGACGGCGCGTTCGGGTTTTATTCAAGCGAATTCAACGGCGCGGCGCTGGCGGGATTGCGCTTGATCTGCATCATCTCCAACGACGGCGGCTGGGGGACCGAGAAGCACGGTCATATCAAGGCCTTCGGTGGCCATGTGAATTGCGAACTCGGGCACTGCGATTATCACCTGATCGGCGAAGCCTACGGCGCCATCGGCCGGCGGATCGAAAATCCGGGCGACCTTGCGCCGGCCATGAAGATGGCCTTTGCCGCCGACCGTCCAGTGGTGCTGAACGTGATTACCGACCCGATGGCGGGGTTGTTGCGTAAGGAAGACCCGCGTGTGCAGACCGTCGCTTTCGAGGATTTGGTCTCGAGCCTCAAGACCCACTACACGCCCGATGTTGCGTAAGCGTCAGGGATAAGCCGCGAGAATTTCGCCCAGCATGTAGGCAGCCGTGGGGGCCGGCGCATAGTGGTCAAGCGCCCAAGTCCGCCCCCGCGCGGCGATCTCCGGCCATTCTTTTTCGCGGTCGAACATCTGTTCTAGGGAACCGTTGAGATTGCCGAGGTCGAGCGGCACGTAGTGCACCCAGGGCTCGGGCATGACCGGCAATTTGAACCCGTATTTATCGAAATCGAGTTGCACCGTCAGACAACCGGCGGCGAGGCTTTCCCAAAAACGCCAGCTGTCCCAGCGCATCACGACCGCCGGTGCTTTCAAATCCTGGAATTTGTGATTCGCGTAGACCTGCGGCTGGGATTTCGCGAGATAGAGATTGGTCTGCAACGCGGCGAAGAAATCGCCGCCGTAGGCTAAACATACTTGGCTTTCGCACAACGCTTGAACATAAGCCGCCGCGTCATAATCCGTACGGTCGATGGTCATGCGCGCTTCCAGTGCCGGGACGAACGCGAGGTCGAGCATCGCACGCACGCTTTGGCTGAGGGTGGCGCGAAAATTGCGCAACGCGGCGCGTTTGCGCTCGGCGAACGGTTTGGCCACGGCGGTTGCGGCAATCGCCGCCGCGCTCAAGCCAAATCCGATTGCCGCCCGCCGCCCGCTCATGCGCGCGAGCGCGCTTTCATGGGTCGAAAACAGCAGGACGTCGTCGGGCACTTTGCAGAACAAGCTGGTGTCGGCCGTGGTCAGATAAGCCACGCGCTTGCCGCGCAGACCCGAGACCTCCGCGTAATGATTGGTGTGCGTGATATCGAGCAGGTAGGCCGCCATACCGTCGAACATCGGCGCGCGCAGCGATGCCAGATCGATGCCCTTCAGCGGCATCGAGGCTTCGCGCGAAGTGATGCGTTCGGCGTTGGTTTTAACCGGTATGCCCATCGCCAACAGGCCTTCGATCAGGCACCCGGCATTGTGCGTTGGGATTTTCTCCGGGCAGAACACGTAGACGCCGTCGGCAAAGGCCGCCTTCAAGACTTGCGGGCTGAAAACTTGTGTTGGCTCCGTCACGGCGCGGCGTCCCCCGCCACCATGATGCGGTTGCGGTACGATCCGTGGTCGAACATCGCCGCGCATGAAAACCCGCGCGATGTGAACCACTCGACGACCGGGGCATCGCTGGACGGCGTCGTTTCGATCAATGTCAGGGGACGGTGGCGCTCGATGGGGTCGCCGCCCGCGTTGAGAAGCTCGATTTCCGCCCCGTCGACATCGATCTTGATCAGATCGACCGGTCCGGTCACCAGATCGCATAAGCGGCGATGCGGCACCATTTCTCCGGCAAAGGAAACGTCGGCGCCGCCGCGGCCCACGAACGCGGTAACGGTTTCGACAATCGGCGCGGTGTTGGCGGGCGTATTCATGCGGACGGTTTTTTCGATCAACGGAATGTTGGCGGGATCGGCATCGATCAGTACGAGGTGATCGGGATGAAACGTGTGCAGCATGAAGGCGGTATGATTGCCGATCAAGACGCCGATTTCGGCGATTTGCTCGATCGGCCGGCCCGCCGCGCAACGCGCCAAGGCTTGCAACTCGTCCGTTTCCGTCAACACCCCGACGCTATGGAACGCACCGGCTTCGATCGCTGCGGCATTGTGGCAGCTGAGCGGAAAAACATAGTCCGTATCGTTCCACTTAAAGCCTGCCTCGGTCCTCCCGAGCATCAGGTTTTGGGCCAGCGCCCGGAAATTGTCGAAGTTGGCTTCGCCGGGTACGGCTTTCACTGCCGAAAGGGCCGTGAAGGCTTCGCGGTACTCGCCACGGCTCAAATGCGCGAAACCGAGCCAGCGGTACCCATCGGCCAAAGTGGGCACGGCCGCGATCACGGCTTGCGCGGCATCGCGTGCGCGCGTGGCTATGGGATTGCGCTGGTCGGCGATCCAGGCGGCTTGCGCGAACAGCAATGCGAGTTCGATATCCTCGGCCGTGCGCTCCAATCCCCCCGTCACTATGTTTTCTGCCGCCGTCATGACCGTTTGATCGGCGAGGCCTCCACGCAATGCGGCGAGCAATTCTGACTTGATCATTGGTGCGGCGGATTGCGAAGTGGAGTAAACGAATTTCGATTGCATCCTAAAACCGGTGACTCCCTGTCGTCCATGGCGCATCCTGGGAGTTAGGAACACGAGTATGGTCCAGGTTCATTTCACCGCCCATCTGCAGCGCGTCGCGCCTGAAAACCCCATCGATGGGGCCGGATCGACGATTCGCGAAGTGCTGGCGTCGGTATTCGCCAAGACGCCCGGTCTTAAAACTTACATACTCGACGACCAAGATCGTTTGCGCATTCACATCGCCGTGTTTCTGGATGGCGAACATTTGCGCGGTTCGGATATTCTCTCGCAGCCGGTGAAGCCTGACAGCGAGTTGTATATTCTCCAAGCGCTTTCGGGTGGTGACAATTAAGAAGGAAGCCGCAATGTCCGATCTCATGCTGGTCTCGACGCGCAAGGGATTGATGACCTACACGCGCAACGAAAAAGGCTGGGTACACGATGCGACGCATTTCTACGGTTCGCCGGTGTCGCTCGCGCTGTCCGATAAATCCGGGCAAACGATATTGGCCGCGCTCAATCTCGGTCACTTTGGCGTAAAGCTTCATCGCACGCAGGACGGCGGCAAAACGTGGACCGAACTCGACCCGCCCGCTTATCCCAAGGCCGACGGCGGCGAGTCCGATGAGTCGGCGCCGGCCAACAAAGGCATCTGGGCGCTTGAGTGGGCCGATCCGCAAAACCCCAACGCCGTGTGGTGCGGGACCGCGCCGGGCGGGCTATTTTATTCCGACGATCTCGGCGCGACCTGGACGCTCAATCGCGGGCTGTGGGATTTCGAAGAACGCAAAAAATGGGTCGGCGGCGGAACCGTCGATCCGGCGCTGCATTCGGTTTGCGTCGATCCGCGCGACAAGAATCGCATCGCGGTTGGTGTCTCGTGCGGTGGCGTCAATCTGACCGAGGACGGCGGGAAGACCTGGCGTGTCGCCTCGCATGGCATGTGGGCGGCCTATGTGCCGCCGGGCGCCAAGGACGATCCGGCCGTGCAGGACGTCCATATGATCGTTCAATCGCCGACCAATCCCGACATTTACTGGTGTCAGCATCACAACGCGATGTTCCGTTCGACGGATGCCTCGAAAAGCTGGCAGGAAATCAAACCCGTCCCGGTGTCGAATTTTGGGTTCGCCGTTGCCGTTCACCCCAAGGATCCCGAGACCGCGTGGTATGTCCCGGCCCATTCGGACCAGATTCGTGCTCCCGTCGACGGCAAGGTGGTGGTTAATCGCACGCGTGACGGCGGCAAGACGTTCACGACCTTGCGCAACGGTCTGCCGCAGGAAAACGCTTTCGACCTGATCTATCGCCATGGTTTGGCCATCGATCGAACCGGCGAGCGGTTGGCGATGGGTTCGACCACTGGCGGTTTGTGGGCGACCGACGACCAGGGCGAGAACTGGGCATCGGTTTCGAATACGTTGCCGCCGGTTTACGCGGTCAGGTTCGCCTAATTATTCGGCTGAGCCGCAAACGCGCGCTTCGCCTCGACGATCAAATCGTAAATTCGCTGGGCATCGCCGCCGATGTTGTCGATTAATTGACGGTGCGTCGGCGCGACGGCTGCGGCCCACGCGGCGCGTTGCTCCGGCGTCAATCTTTGCACATGCGCTCCGCCTGCGATAACCGCGTCGATGCCGCTTGCGGCGGCGTCCCGCATCAAGCGGCGCGCGACCGGTGCTTTCGGCACTGTAGCGCGAATTGCCTCCTGCTCCGCCGGCGTGAGGCTATCGAACCAGGGTTTGTTGGCCGAGATGATGCCGGTCGAATAGGCGTGCTCGGTGAGGGTATAATACGGCGCCACATCGCGCACGCCGCTGACCCGGTACATGTAAACGCCGATCTCGCCGCCGTCGATCAATCCGGTCTGCAAGCCGGGAATCACTTCGGGAAACGGAATCGGTATCACGTCGGCGCCGAGCGCCCCTAGAAATTCCTGCGACGCCTTGGCTTGCAGCGCCCGGAACCGGTAATTGCGCACATCGCCCGGGCCGTTCATCTGCGTCTTGGAAAAAAGATTCCGCCAGCCCTCGTCGTACCAGGTCAACATGACAAGACCCTTGCTGGCGCACAGTTCGGCCATCGGTACGGCCAGATAGTTGTCGAGCACGAAATCGACTTCGTCGAAGGATTCGAACAGGTAAGGCGCAAGAAACAGCGCGAACTCCGGGATCAGCGCCTCGAGACCGCTGGTGGTGAATCCCGCCAGTTGAACGCGCCCGCGCCTAGTCGCGGGCAAGATCTGCTCTTCGCTGCCGATTTCACCCCGGGTCAACAGGGTCAGATCGATCCCGGCGTTCGCGGCCCGAAGGTCGCGCGCATAAATTTGCCAATACTGATCGGTCGGATCGCCGGGATAGGAAAGCGCCGCGGCGATCGCATTCGCTGCGAATACGGGCCCCGGTCCGCCAAGACCGAGAATCGTCATCGCTGTCATAGAGAGCGCCGCGATGCGCTGAATGATCGTGTGGCCCATCCCGGGAGTTTACACCGGTCACGGTTCGCGCGACCATGGTCCTTAAGAAACAGGGTCTTTAAGAACCGAGCCCGCGCGCGAAGGGATGCTCAGTGCAGCTCCGAATGCTGAACACAGGATCGTCGCCCTATGCGACACGCTGCCGTATGGCGTTCTACGCCAAAGGCACGGCGGTCGATCTGTTTCCGCCGCCTGACGGCCTCGGCTCGCCTGCGTACAAGGCGCTACATCCGTTCGTCAAAGTGCCGACGCTGTGGATCTCGACCGGCCCCGGTCAAATCGCCGTGCTTCAGGAATCGCTCGCGATCCTGGAGTGGATCGACGACGCTTTTCCCGACCCGCCGCTGAAACCCGCCGACCCGCTTACCCGGGCGCGCATGCGCATGTTGATGCAGATCGCCGATCAATCGATCATGTCGTGGCTGATGACGATGTTTCCCCACCGGGACCTCAAAAGCCGGGATGCGCGGGTCGTCGAGCGGGGATTGGCCGGGATCGCCGACGGTTTCGACCGGCTCGAGCATCATTTGCCGGACTCCGGACTCGCGGCGGGGGACTCGATGACGCTTGCCGATTGCGTATTGATGCCGATTTTCTATCTAGTGCTCGATTTCATGCCTCACTTCGGCGGCGATTCGCCGCTCGCATCGCGGAACAAATGCGCCGGGTACTGGCAGCGCCTTCTGCTAAATCCGCTGGCGAGCCGTATTCATGGTGAAATGGCGGCGCACTTAGCCGCCGCGCGCGCCGCAAGATTTGCCCGCGAGGCCGCGGAACGCGATGCTGCCTCGCGGTAATCCTTCAACACGGGACACGGTCAATGGCGAAGAATCTTTACGCACTTATTTTTTCGGCAGCGCTCGCATTCGCGATTCTGCCGGCCGCGCCGTCGTGGGGCGATGCGCGCTCGGATCTGGATACGGCGGAAAAATCGTTTCAGGCCGGCGATTACGCGAACACGCTCAAATTGGTGCGGCCGCTGGCAGAAGCGGGGAACGCCGAAGCGCAGCGCAATCTCGGTGTGATGTATCGCACCGGCCGCGGCGTCGACAAGGACATCGCGGCTGCGATCGATTGGTACCGCAAATCGGCGGATCAAGGATTCGCCGATGCGCAATTCCAGCTCGGTGTGATCTACGCAAACGGTGAGGGGGTCGAGAAAGACCTCGATCAGGCACGCACCTGGATGACCAAAGCCGCCGCAGGCGGCATGCTCGATGCCCAGCGATATCTTGGCGAGGAAGCAATCACCAACGGCGACGTTGCGGGCGGGATTGCACAATTGACCGCGGTCGCCGACAAGGGCCTCGTGATCGGCATGCTCGATCTTGCCCAAGCATTGCGGGACCGCGCCATGAAGGCCGACGTAAATGACAAGGCGGCGCTGGCGGATTTGGCCGAGGCGTATAAATGGATTCACGTCGGCCTTGCGGCCGTCGCGTCCGGGCCCGGCCGGGACAACGTTCATCGCTTACGGCGCGAGATCGAGAACCTTTACACAGAACGCGATCCGTCGGGCGCCGCGCGCGCTTTCCAGAGCGCCAAGTCCGCCGCCGATGACAAAGTCAAGGAACTGCGCGAATCCGCCGCGGCGGCCGCGACCCCGTAGCCGAGCGTTCGCCTTTACGCCGGACTATGACGTCACGGCGTGAGCTGCGGCGGCGGGAACAAGCCCTCTTCGGTCAGCTTGGCCATGGTCTCGCCGTACAATTTGCGCAGCGACTCTTGGTCCTTCATCGGATCAGAGAATCGGTTGGGCGCCGTGATCGTGCGTTTGTATTCGGTGTAAAGCTCGGTGCGCAGTTGCGCGATCATGTTGAACGAGTTGCGGGTATGCCGGTGTGCGCGTAGCTGCTCGATGTCGATCAGGCCGCGCGCCTTCATGCTTTCACCCGACGGCTTGGCTTCGTTGATGACGTTGCCCATGTAATCGATGATCTTGGTGCCGCCGGCATTGGTCGATTCGAGATAGCCGCGTTTGCTGACCCAGCCGCCGCAATTGGTCGAGACGACGTAGCAATTGTTCTCGAACGCCCGCGCAAGCTTGCATGCGGTCCAGCCGGGGAAATCGGGCGAGTCGCCGGTCGGATGAAGCAGGACTTCCGCGCCTTTCATGGCGAACATCCGCGCCACTTCGGGTTTCGAGATTTCCATGCAGGGGAACATGGAGATTCGGCCGAGTTCCGTGTCGGCGACCGGGAATAGCGCATCCCAGCCTTCCGTCTGGACGTACTGATCGAGGAAATCGTGCGGGCTGGGCGAGATGTGGCTGTGCAGCCTGCGGTATTTCAATACCACTTCGCCCTTGGTGTTGATCAGGAACGAGCAGTTGAAATAGCGCATCGGCCATTTCGGGTCGTATTCGTAACAGTTCGCGCCGATGTACACGCCGTAATCGCGGGCGAATTGGAACAGCGGTTCAAGTTCGGGTCCGGGAACTTCGACACATCCGACGTCGAGCCAGCCCTTCACGCCGCGCGGCCAGCCGACCGGCGCCAAAGTCAGGAACATTTCGGGGAAGGTGATCAGCTTGACGTCGCCCAATCCGTTGCCGATGCCGCGTTTCGCCAACAGCAGGGCGGCATCGAGGTTGTCGCGCATGATCGCGCGGCCTTGTTCCGGGGTTTCCACCTCGGCCGTGATCGGCTTGATGATGGTCTGGCACGCAAGCGCGTAATAGCGCAGCGGCGGCTTCGGTTTCGCGGTCGTCATGGCATCTCCTTACACGAAACTTTTCTTGTCGAGGCTTGATGAGGGCGGCACGAACAGCCCTTCCTTCTGCAGGCGCGCGAGGTTCTCGCGCGCCGCTTTGATATTGCCCAAATCGCCGCCGGTCGGCGCGGTCTTCCACAATTCCTTCGGCCACATCGCCTTGCGGGCGTATTGCACCGCGTGGACGTGAGTCTGCAATTCATTGAGAAAGTTCATCTGCACCTGCGCGCGTTTCTGGCGCAGCTGCTCGATGTGGATGTCGGCTTGCAAAATGCATTCACCGGTGGTTTCGGCGATGTTCACCACCCGCCCGGTGTAGTCGATGATCTGGCTGCGTCCGCGCATGCGGTCGGTCGGAAAGTCGCTGCCGAGGAAATGGCCCTGATTGGCCGAGATGACGTAGCAAAGATTTTCGTAGGCGCGCGAACGTTTGCCGATTTCCCAGCCGCCGACGTCTTCCATCAGGAACGGCGCGCGGCCCTCGGAGGTTGGGTGCAGAATGATCTCGGCTCCGTTGAGCGCCAGACATCGCGCGTTCTCGGGGAAGTTGATATCGAAGCACACCAGGCAGCCGATGCGGCCATACGGCGTATCAACCACCGGCCACAACGCATCGACACCGTACCGCTCGATATATTCGGTCATCACGTCGCCCGGTTTGGTCTTGCCGGTGAAGTCATAGTGCTTGTGGTATTTGAGGACGACCTTGCCTTCGGGGCTGATGACAAAGGCCGTGTTCCAGTAGCGGTCGGGCCAATCGTCCATCACTTCCCACACCATGCCGGCGACATAGGCATCGACGCGCTTGGCCAGCGCGCACAAGCGGTCGATCTCGGGGCCGGGGAAGCGCACGCAAATGATGTCGCGGTCGCGCTGCGTATTGCCGACGCCGCCCGCGCCGGTCATGAAGAACTCGGGCAGAACGTAGATCTTGGACGGATTCCACGCGGCGACGCGATCGATCAGATCGATCGCGCGGCTGAGATTCTTCTCTTTGTGATCGAGTTCGGCCGGTCCGCCCTTCTTCGGGTAAACCGGCCAGACATTGGTTTGAACGCACGCCGCTGTGTAAATCGGAACCATGATTTGTCACTTTCAGGGCGCGTCGGGCGCGCCCGCGTGGGCGCTGCCGGTCAATAGTTTACGTCGGCGACGGCGTAATTCTTCACGTTGGGCACGAAGTCGCCCCGAATGACTTTTACGTGCAGCTCGTCCTTCTCGTAGATTTGGCGGTCGTCGTCGTTGGCGAAATCCGCGACCAACAGCCACTCGAACGGCGCTTTCGGGCTCGGCGGCACCTTGTTCTTGTGCAACATCAAATCTTTGACGACCGAGATCGATTTGAGGCTGCGTAACGCCTCGACGATGCGGTCACGGTCGGCTGGTGAAACTTCGTCCTTGAAATTGAACAGAACCGTATGACGGTGCATGTCGTCCCCTCCCTATTCTTTTATGTGGCAGTAGGGCTATCCTAGCCACCAGGGAACGGCGGGGGCAATCGATGCAGCGCGGGCGAGTTCGGCACGCGGCCTTGTGCGAATGGCCGAAAAAAACGGGTTTGGTGTGCGCATGTCCGAAAACCTGACGTCACAGGGTCGTTCGCCGGCCTACGAACTCGACAGATTCCAGCAGCTGGGTTGGGCGGCCGGGGCCATGGGCACCGGCATGATGATCGGAGCGGTATCGAGTTATAGCTTGTTCATCATGACCAATCTGCTCGGTATCGGCGCGGCGCTGGCCGGTGCGCTGATCGGTGTCTCCAAATTCTTCGACGTGATCATCGATCCGATTATCGGCCGGATCAGCGATCGGGCCGATACGCGCTGGGGCCGCCGCCGGCCGTTTCTGCTGGCGGGCCTGTGTATCGCGCCGTTCGCGTTCATTGCGCTGTTCAATGCGCCCTTGCTTGGCGACGAAACCATGACCGCGGCCTATGTGCTCGGCGTTCTGCTGCTGATCGCCTTGGGAACCTCGCTGTTTATGGTTCCGTACATGACCATGGCCGCCGAGATGACCGGCAACTACAACGAACGCACGATCTTGATGTCGCAACGCGTGTTCTTCAACGTCATGGGCCTTCTGACCATGACGGTGATCCTGCCGCAGCTGATCGTGCGCTTCGGAGGCGGCGCACCCGGTTACGGCCGCGGCGGAATTGTCATCGCCATCCTGATTGCGGTGATTTTCTTCACGACTTTTTGGAGCACGCGCCGCGCCAAGTTTCTGGTCAAGTCGGCCGACGAGTCCTACACGCTCAAGGATCAGCTGCGTTTCATTTTGTCGAACCGGTCGTTCGGCTGCTTCATCGGCGCGAAGATCCTTTCGTTTCTGGCGCAATCGTCGTTGCAAGGCACGCTTCTGCTTTACGCCATCTACGTGTTGGGACGTGACGAACGTTTCCTGGCTCCATTCGGGCTCGGCTACTCGGCGGGTAGCGTTGTCGCATTGCCGCTGTGGGCCTGGCTGACCACGCGCGTCATGGCCAAGCGCACCGCATATATGATCTCGACCATCGGGCTCGGTTGCGTGTTTCTCACCTGGCTTTTGGCGACGCCGGCAGAACCGACGTGGGTCGCTTTCGCGCGCTTTTTCGTCGTCGGCGTCTTTTCCACCGGCAGCATGACCGCGGGCACGGCGATGCTGCCTGACATTATGGAGCTCGACCGGCGCACGACCGGGGTTCGCCAGGAAGGTTTCTATGCCGCAGCCTATACGCTGGTTGAAAACGTCGGCAGTACCATCGGGCCGGTCCTGTTGGGACTTGCTTTGGGTGCGACCGGTTTTATCTCGACGCGTGGCAAGGAACTGGCCGACCAGCCCGAGGCGGCGATCACCGCGATTACCATGTGCGTGTCGATCGTCCCCATGACGTTTTGTGTGCTCGGCGCCCTAACCATGCTGGGCTACACGGTCGACAAGGAACTGCGCGCCGCGACCGAGGCGCAGTCTGGAAACGCATAGCCCGGGGCACATCGACATCCGCCGACCGACGCGGCACGCTGTTGCCATCGGCCGCCGGCAAAACAATAGGGGGACGCCATGAACCGTTCATCGCATGTCATATTGTTCGCCATTGTTGCGGCGCTAACCGCTTGGGGTGCGGCGGTGGCCGAAGCGGCGACGGTCTTGATTACCGGGACCAATCGCGGCATCGGCCTCGAACTCGTCAGGCAATATGCCGAACGCGGCTGGACGGTGATCGGCACCGCGCGCAATCCCGATACAGCGATCGAGCTCAATGCGCTTGCCGCTCAGCACAAGAATATCACCGTCGAAAAACTGGATCTATTCGATCACGCGGCCATTGAAGCCTTGGCTGGGAAATACAAGGACACACCGATCGACGTCTTGATCAATAACGCCGGCATGTTGGGTGATGTGCCCAAGCAAACCGTTGGTTCTCTCGACTACGACAATTTCCGCGACGTACTGGACGTCAATGCCTGGGGCGCACTTAAAATGGCCGAGTCGTTCAAGCCAAGCCTGCTCAAGGGCGAACAAAAGAAGGTCTTCGCGATGACCAGCGGTTTGGGCTCATCGGAACTGACAACCCGGCGGGGCGGGTTCTACGCCTACCGGATGAGCAAGGCTGCGCTCAACATCGGCTTCCGCGCGCTGGCCGCCGATTGGCGTGCCGACGGCATCATCGTGGGAATCATTGCGCCCGGGATGGTCGAAACCGACCTGCTGGCGGCGTCGGGCTACCGCGGTCCGGCCTCGATCACCACCAAGGTCAGTGTTCAGGGTGTGATGAAGGTGATCGACGGCATGACGCTGGAGACCAACGACAAAGCCCTCAACTACGACGGCCGGCCGATCCCCTGGTAAGTGCCAGGTGTTAGGGAGTCTTAATGGTCGGATTGTGGTGGCGTGGCGCGAAGCCGAGAATATTGTTCTCGGGATCGCCGATGTAATAGATCGTCACCGGACGGTCTGATGCGTGCCACGGTTCGACCAGCGTTGCGCCGTTTTCCTTGGCGCGCCGGATCACTTCGTCCTGATCGCTCACTTCGAAGATCGCCACGACGCCTTGCTGCGTGCGCGACGTCTTGCCCATGGCCGGCTGCGTGTTGGGATCCATCTGGATGACTTCAAGCGAGCCGACGTCGCCCTCGAGGTGAAATATCACACCGCCATTGGATGTGACGCGGTCGGTCTTGAAGCCGAGCGCGATGTAGAACTTGGCCAACTCTGCCGGATTGGGTGAGCGCACCAGGATCGTCGGCGCCGCGCTGAATACCGGTGTTTCGGCAATAGCGGGCGCTGCGAAAATCGCCGCGCAGAACAATGCACCGATTGCTTTTTTCATATTCTTTACTCCGCCGCAAACGCCGGGCAGCTTACGTTCGTTCCGCCGAGGCCGCAATAACCGCCGGGATTCTTGGCGAGATACTGCTGGTGATAATCCTCGGCGTAATAGAATTCCGGCGCATCCAAGATTTCCGTCGTGATCTGGCCGTATCCTTTGTCGCCCAGCGCGTTTTCATAGGCCGTTTTCGAGGCTTCGGCGGTTTTGCGTTGTCCCGGAGAATAGACGTAGATTCCCGACCGATACTGCGAGCCGACATCGTTGCCCTGGCGCATGCCTTGGGTTGGGTCGTGACCTTCCCAGAATTTCTTCACAAGCGCCTCGTAGGATACCTTGGCCGGATCGAACACCACGCGCACCACTTCGTTGTGGCCCGTCAGACCGCTGCACACCTCTTTGTAGGTCGGGTTGGGCGTGAATCCGGCGGCGTAGCCGACCTGGGTCGAATAGACCCCCGGGATTTGCCAGAACAGTTTCTCCGCACCCCAGAAACACCCCAAACCGAACATCGCCGTTTCCAGCCCTTGCGGAAACGGTTCGGTCAGGCGGCTGCCGTTCACGAAGTGCGTTTCGGGGACCGGCATCCGCACGGTGCGGCCGGGGAGCGCGTCTTCGCGTCTGGGCATAGCGGCTTTGGCACGGGAAAGGGTCCACATGGGGCGCTCCTGCGGGCGGGTGGGTTACCTAACAGATAAGGCCAAATGCGCCCGCCATAAAGGGACATGCCGTTGCGCCGCTCATCACATCGCCGTGCGGGTAGGCTTATTTCGGGTCTCGGCCCGTCGCGCCCGCTCGCGTGTGCTCCGGTAGATTTGTGTGCTCGTTATGTGCACATACTCGTGCGCGGCGGCTGACGTGATCGGCCGGTCGCCGCAAAATTCGATTTGGCGGCGCGCCCGGTTGTCGGACGATTCCGGGCCGCCCGAGGCAACGAAAGGCCGCCATGACCTTGTTCGCGCCGCTGCCGCGTCAGGAAAATCTGGTTAAGCTCGCCGAGCAATTAGCCGGCGATGTCCTGCGCCCACGCGCCGACGAGGTCGACCGCACCGCCGAATTCCCGCGCGCGAATTTCGACGAACTCGCCAAGGCCGGCCTTTTTGGCATGCGTATTCCGGCGAAGTGGGGCGGGCTCGGCGCCGATGTGCAAACCGCTGTCATGGTGATCGAGCGTTTGGCGCGCGCCTGCGCGTCCACGGCCATGTGCTTCAAGATGCACTCGGAAGCGACCGAGCCGATCTGGCGCCTCGCCAATCCCGAACAAGTCGAAGCGTTCGTGAAACCGATTGCAGCCGGCAAACTGCTGGTGACCTCCGCGATCTCCGAAGCCGGTACCGGGTCGCACACCTGGGTGATGCAAAGCCACGCCACGCGAAACGGCGACAAGTATGACCTGACCGAAGTCCATAAAGGCTGGGTCACGTCATCGGGCCATGCCGATCTCTATTTTACGCCCGTCTTGCACGACAAGGGGGCAGGGACCGGCAATTACACCGCATTCGTGATCGAAAAGGCCGCGACGCAGTGGACCATCGACGCGCCATGGAACGGTCTTGGCATGCGCGCCAACGCATCCTCGCCGATGACCTTCAAAGGCAGCGTGAAGGCTTCCCGCAATCGCCTGGGTGACGAATGCGCCTGGCAAACACGGGTATTTCCCGCTTTCATGCCGTTCTCGATGATCACCTTTGCCGCGGTGTTTCTCGGAATCGCCGAAGGCGCGTGCGAAGAAGCCATGGCGCACGTTACCGGGCGCAAATACGGCGACACCGGTTCGCCGCTCGCGAAACTCGACGGTATCCAGCGTTATCTGGGCGAGATGCGGTTGTCGATCGATCGCACGCGCGCCTTCGTCATGGCGGTGGCGCGCCAAATGGACGACGAAGGCGCGGCCGATCCGCGGCATTTAATTCAGTGTGTATGCGCCGCCGACGAGACCGCGCTTGAGGTTGCGCGCGCGGCGATGAACATTGGTGGCGGGAAAAGTTATGCCGGCGCCAATTCTCTGGGCCGTTATTTGCGCGATGCTCAGGCCGGATCGGTCATGGCGCCCACCGACGACGTCGTCAAACTCCGCGTCGGGCGCCTGATGCTGGGTTTGCCGCAGTTCGGTTGAGCCGGAGTTAGGTTTTCTCGCTCCAGACGACCGAGTAAAGGTCGAAACGGCGGTCGCCGAGATTGCGGACCGTACCGGCGGTTCGTGCGGCATCGAGTTCATCGAGCCTAAGGTCGGCAATGGCGACCATCTCCGTATTCGGCGTGGTGTCGGCCGCGATTCCATCGCGGGCGAACCCGAAGTCGCACGGCTCCAAAACGCAACTTTGCGCGTATTGGATATCGAGATTATTCACATTGGGCAGATTGCCGACGTTGCCGGCCAGCGCGACGTAAACCTGATTCTCAACGGCGCGCGCAGCGGCGCAATAACGCACACGGTTGTAGCCCTCGCGCGTATCGGTGCAGAACGGAACGAACAGAATCTGCGCGCCCTGGTCGACAAGGTGACGCGGCAGCTCGGGAAATTCGCAGTCATAACAAATCAACACGCCGATGGGGCCGCAATCGGTCGGAATCGCCGAGAGCGCATTGCCGCCTTGAATGTTCCACCAATATTTTTCATTGGGAGTCGGGTGGATTTTTTCCTGCGTATAGATCGAGCCGTCGCGCAGGAAAATATAGGCGACATTATGAATATCGCCGTCTTCCTGCCGCGAGGGATGGCTGCCGCCGATAATGTTGACGTTATATCGCACCGCCAACTGGCTCATGAGGTTCTTGTAGGGTTCGGTAAACTGGGTCAGCTCGGCGATCGATTGTTCCGGGGTCAATCGTTCCTTCATGAACGACAAAAGTTGAAGCGTGTAGAGTTCCGGAAACAACACAAAATCCGCTTTGTAGTCGGCAACCACGTCGACGAAGTATTCAACGTTTCGACCGAACTCCTCGAACGACTGTACCTGCCGCAATTGGTACTGAACGCACGCGACACGAACGATCCGCTTTGTTTCCGATGGCATGTTGGGGGCCGTGATCGGTTCGTGCCAGCGCGGGTTTTTCCACATCATCAGCGCCGCATAGCCCAGCGAGGCCTTGTCCGATTTGATGTAATCGGGCAGCGCGCGCAGAAATTCAAAACCGTTTCGCAACTGGAAAGACAGAACTTGGTCGCGGATTTTACGCGTCTGAACAAGTTCGATGTAGTTTTCGACGGTGCCGACGTCTTTGAGTTTGCGCGCCAATCCGGGCAAGCGGCCGGCAAAAACGATGCCTTTTAGTCCGAATTTCTGACACAGGTTTTTGCGTTCGTTGTAAAGGCGCTGCCCGATGCGCAAGCCGCGCAGGGCCGGATCGACTGCGACCTCCATACCATACAAAATATTTCCGGTTGGATCGTGGCGCGCCGCGAAGCCGCCGCCCGTGATCTCGCCCCAGGTATGATTGGCGAGTGCGATCGGTTCCGAGATTCGGAAAGTTGCGCAATAGCCGACAACTTTGCCGTCGTATTCGGCAACCAGCTGGCCTTCCGGAAACTTCAGCATTTGGCCGCGCAACATGTCTTCCGAATAACCGGGCATGTCGGTGTAGACGCGCGCCATTACATCGCGGATGTGTGGAATGTCGGGCAAGGCTGCGCGGCGCACACGCAGCATTGCTCGTTGCAATGCTTGTGCCATGAATCACCAATTTTTTGCTGATCGAATCGCGATCAATGCGTATCGATGCGTGATACGTTTGAGTATGCCACAGAAATCCATGAGATTCCATCGCTATTGGCACAAAAGCACAATGCACTATCGATGAGTCCGAAGGTATGAACGCTTTAGACCAAGAAAAATCGTCGCATGCCGAAGGCGGCGAGTGGCCGGTGCTCGCGGATAGTCCGCGTCTGCGATTGGCGACGTTCGGTGCACTCTATGTTGCACAAGGTCTTCCCGAAGGATTGCTTTATGTCTCTGTACCGGCATGGCTCGCCGCGCAAGGTGTCGGTGCGTCGGCGATCGGCGGTTTCATCGGCGTCATCTTGTTGCCGTGGAGTCTGAAGCTGATCAACGGCGCGCTCATGGATCGCTGGACGTTCCTGGCCATGGGCCGGCGGCGCCCATGGGTGCTTGCCGCGCAAACCGGTTTAGTCGTGTCCCTCATCGTGCTGGGAATGCTCGACGATCCAACCGACATGGCGGCGCTCATGTTCGTCGGCGTGATTATCAACACGTGCGGCGCATTTCAGGATGTCGCGGTCGACGGTATGGCGATCGATGTATTGCCCCCAAAGGAACAGGCGAGTGCAAACGGGGTGATGTGGGGGAGCAAGGTCTTGGGAATCGCAGGATCGGCTGCGGTCACGGGGTGGCTGCTGTCGTCCTACGGTTTGCGCGCCGCGGCTTTGACGACGGCGATTGCGGTCGCCGCGATCATGGTGGCCGCCATTGTATTTCGAGAAAGGTCCGGTGAACGATTTCTACCGTGGTCCGCGGGCGCGGCGTCGACCCGTGCCCGCGCGTATCATATCGGAAATTGGGCCGCGATTGTGCGCAGTTTGTTTCGGGCGGCGCTGACCCGGCGCAGCGTCGGTTTCGCCGCCGCAACGTTTGTCGCCTTGGCCTCCTACGGATTGTTCATGGCGGCGATGCCCGTGATCACCGTGCAGAGCCTGAAGTGGGCCGATACGGATTTCACGGAACTCGCCGGTTCGGCCGGGCTGATTGGGGGCATATTCGGGATCGTAGCCGGTGGTTTCCTCACCGACCGGTTTGGCGCGAAACGCACTTTGCTTGCAACGCTCATGATCATGGCTGTTATCCATGGTGGTATTGCCCTGTCGCAAAGCTTTTGGGACGTGCGCGCCGTAATGATCGCGTATGTTGTCGCGTACAAAATCCTGTTCGTTTTGATGTCGGTCTCGATCTACGCCATCGCGATGCGCATCAGCGTCCACGAAATCGCGGCCACGCAATTCGCGCTATTCATGGCATTCGTCAATCTTGGCACCTCGGGCGGTGCGGCATTGCTCGGTCCTGTGCATGTGTACGGAGGCGATGCGGGTGTATTTGCCGCTTTGGTCGCGATTGCCGCCGTTGCGGTGGGCGGGTATTCGATCATCGATCTCAATCCACCCGGCTCTGCCGATTAGATCGTACATTCACACGTTTTCTGGTTATGGTGTGGCGCGCAGTTCGAAGACACCTCCGCCATGGTCAAGCACAACAAAGATTTTCATCTCCGTATCCACGTGACTCCGTCGCTCTCGTTCGGTCCGGGCAAGGCTCAGCTTCTCGAAGCGGTCCATAAAACCGGCTCGATCTCGGCCGCCGCCCGGGCGATGCGCATGAGCTACCGGCGCGCATGGCTGCTGCTCGACGAGCTCAATAGCCAATTCGCCAAACCGGTGATCCGCAAGTCCAAGGGCGGGAAGGGCGGTGGCGGGGGCGCCGAACTCACAACCGAAGGTCAAGCCGTCCTCAAGCTTTACCGGGCCGTCGAGCGAAAGACGGCCGCGGGGCTTTTGCCCGCGCTCAAAAAATTGAGAAAGCTGGCAAAAGTGCCCCGACGCTGATCGCGCGGATTAGATTCGCCATGGGGGAAGCGTAGCGATATATTCTGTTAGATATATCGTATACCCTTGCACTTAACCGATGTCGAAACCGAAATCCTTCGTTGCGCGTTTACCGCTGGCAGTTCTGCTCACCGTGGCGGCAATCGCCATGCCGTTTCAAGTGGTCCGCGCGGCTGATCCGCCCTTGGTCTTCGCGGCTGCGAGCCTGACCGACGTGGCGGTGGCGTTGGCCGACGATTACGCGGCGCGTGGTTTTCCACGCCCCGTCTTCGCCCACGCCGCCAGTTCGGCGCTCGCGCGGCAAATCGAACACGGCGCGCCGGCGAATATCTTTATTTCCGCCGATGAACAGTGGATGGATTATCTGCAAGCGCGTGACCGTGTTGTCGCCGGAACGCGGGCCGATATGGTTGGGAATTCTCTGGTCCTGATCGCACCGCGCACCCGGCCGATTACGATCGAAATTCGACCTGGTTTTGATTTGGCGGGTGCGCTTGGCGACGGCCTGCTGGCCATTGCCGATCCAAGTGCGGTACCGGCAGGCCGGTACGCCCAAGCCGCACTTGAGGCGATGGGCGCCTGGCCCTCGCTCAAGGACCGGCTGGTGCGCGCCGACAACGTACGCTCGGCGCTTGCGTTCGTAGAACGCGGGGAAGTTCCCGCCGGGATTGTCTACGGTACCGACGCTGCCGCATCGGATCGTGTTGCGGTCGCAGGCACGTTTCCCGCCGCTTCCCATCCACCCATCGTGTATCCCATGGCAATTATCGCCGGGCGCGATACCGCGCCGGCGAGAAGCCTTCTCGATTACTTGCGCTCGGATGCTGCAAGGGCGATCTATCGCCACTTCGGTTTCACGGCTCTTTGAACCGGGCGCGCGAAAGACATCGGCATGGACGCATTGACGCAACCTGAACTCACCGCGATTTTCCTGAGTCTTAAAATCGGTGCTGCAAGCGTCGTTGTCAGCTTGCCGTTCGGTTTCGCGCTTGCGTACATGCTTGCCCGTAAAGATTTCGTCCTAAAGCCGGTTGTGTCGGGCGCGATCATGCTGCCGCTCGTTCTGCCGCCGGTGGTCACGGGGTATGTGCTGCTCCTCGGATTTGGGCGCAGCGGCGTCATCGGCGCGGCGCTTTACGACTGGTTCGGCATTACCCTGGCATTCAAGTGGACGGGCGCCGCGCTGGCCGCTGCCGTCATGGGGTTGCCGTTGATGGTGACCAGCATCAGGCTTTCACTCGAATCCGTCGACCGGCGGCTTGAAACGGCGGCGCGGTCGTTAGGGGCGGGGCCGTGGCGCGCGTTTTTCACGATCACCCTGCCGCTCGCACTCCCGGGTGTGGTCGCGGGCGCGGTGTTGGCGTTTGCCCGCAGCGTCGGCGAGTTTGGCGCGACGATCACCTTTGTCTCGAATATTCCCGGCGAGACTCAAACATTGCCGATCGCCATTTATACGTTTCTGCAAAGTCCGGGTGGCGATGACAATGCTCTGCGGCTGTCGCTTTTTGCCATCGGATTGTCGCTTGGGGCCATCATCACCAGCGAGATTCTCAACCACCGCATCCGCCGCGACTGAGCGACCCATGGCGCTTGAAGTCGACGTCGCCATCAGCCGCGGCGATTTCGAGGTCGCCGTCAAATTCAACGCGGGCCCCGGCTTTACCGCTTTGTTCGGGCCATCCGGCGCCGGCAAGAGCACGATCCTCGATATGGTCGCCGGAACGCTGACGCCCGCGCGCGGGCGGATTCACATCCATGACCGCCCGGTCTTTGACTCGTCATCGGGCATCCATGTTCCGCTCGAACGGCGGCGCATCGGCTACGTGTTCCAAGACCGGCGGTTGTTTCCGCACATGTCGGTCGAGCGAAATCTGCGTTACGGCATGGCGAAAGCCGCCAAGATCGATATCGCGTTCGAGGACGTGGTGGGTTTGCTTGGGCTCGACCGGTTGCTGACCCGAAAACCCATGACTTTGTCCGGCGGCGAACAACAGCGCGTCGCCATCGGACGCGCGTTATTGTCGCAGCCGGCATTCTTGTTGATGGACGAACCCCTTGCATCGCTCGATGCGCGCCGCAAGGACGAAGTCATGCCCTACCTCATCGGCCTGCGCGACCGCTTCCAAATTCCCTGTTTGTACGTGTCCCATGATCAAGCCGAAATCGAGCGGCTGACGGATCGCGTGATCCACGTCGACGGCGGGCGGATCGCGTAAGATTTAGGCGTTGAGATCGCGTGCGCGCGTATCCTGCATGGCCATGTAGACCAACAGCGACACCAGGATGCAGCCGGTGACGTACCAATAGAACCAGTTCTCGTGTCCGGCTTGCTTGAGGGATAACGCGATGAATTCCGCCGTCCCGCCGAAAATCGATACGGTCAATGCGTAAGGAAGGGCCACGCCCATGGCGCGGATTTCGGTCGGGAACAATTCGGCTTTGACGACCGCGTTGATCGACGTGTAACCCGAGACCACCAGCAACGCCGCGACGATCAGGACGAATGCGGTCACCGGCGTGTTTGCCGTCGCCAAAGTCGACATGATCGGGTAGGTGAGAAGCGTGCCGAAGACGCCGAATCCGATCAGCAGTGGCCTGCGGCCGATTCTGTCGGACAGCGCGCCGAAAACCGGTTGCAACAGCATGAACACGAACAGGGCGGCGGCACTTGTCGCCGTCGCCTGTTCCTTGGAAAAGCCTGCGGTATTCGCGAGGAATTTTTGCGCATAGGTCGTGTAAGTATAGAACGCGACCGTTCCGCCCAAGGTCAGCCCGACAACCGTCAACAGCGCGCGCGGGTGTCGGGCGAGGGCGCGGAGCGACGATTCGCGGCCGCGACTTTTGGCCGAAGTGAAATTCTCGGTCTCGGTCAGTTGCCGGCGCAGGTATAGCGCGACCAAAGCACATCCGGCGCCGATGACGAATGGTATGCGCCAACCCCAATCGGCCAATTGTTCCGGTGTCAGGAACACAAATTGAAGGGCTATCAGGGCCGCGAGCGCCAACAACTGTCCCATGATCAATGTCACGTACTGAAAGCTCGAAAAGAAGCCGCGCCGGGCGTGAGGTGCGATTTCGGTCAGGTAGGTGGCGCTCGCGCCGTATTCGCCTCCGACGCTCAAACCCTGCAACAAGCGCGCGAACAACAGCATGGCCGGGGCTGCGATGCCGATGGATCCGTAATCGGGCGTGAGCGCGATAATCAGCGATCCGAAACACATCATGAGAACGGACAACGTCAGCGCGGCCTTGCGGCCGTGCCGATCGGCATAGGCACCGAGCATCCAACCGCCGATAGGGCGCATCATGAAACCGACCGCGAACACGGCGGCGGCGTTCATCAGTTGCACCGTCGCATTGCCGGACGGGAAAAACGCCGGGGCAAAGTAAAGCGCGAGGGCCGAATAGGTATACCAATCGAACCATTCAACCAGGTTGCCGACGGACGCGCCGGCGACCATCTTCGCGGCGGGCGGCGCCACGGCCGGTGGCTGCCGCGATTGAGCGTTAGCTTCCTGTGTGCCGTGATCAGTCAATTGGTCCGCCCATTGCTATGGAGCGCGTATCAGACGGATTTCCGGGACTATGTGCAACAAAAACCCGCGCCTTCACATTCAAGAGAGTAAAACAAGCAAATCGCTTGGATTCGATTTAGCAATATCGCGCGGACTGCTAGTGTTGCGGCGATCTTGGAAACAATCTTGTGAGGGGAGTCCCGCCAATGCCTCGTTTGACGCGCCGTGTGGCCCTGTGTGCCGCGTTGGTTTTCGGTTTGCAGCACGTTTCGGTGAATGCTTGGGCGCGCGCACCCATGGACGGTGACGTGCTTGTCTTTGGCGGTACGGGCAAACTGGGCGCCGAAGTCGCCAAAGCCTTGATCGCGGGCGGCCATGGCGTAACGGTATTCGCGCGGCCGACATCGGACCATGCCCGCCTCGACGGGCTCGATATCGCCTATGTCGAGGGCGATGTCCTCAACGAAAGCGATGTGAACGCCGCATTTGCCGCGGCGAAGTTCAAAGCGGCGGTCGATGCGCTCGCGCGCGGTCGTTCGGGACCCGAGTTTTATGACATCAGCGAGAAAAATATCTCCACTGCCGCTGCCGCGACGGGCGTTTCGCAGGTCATCCTGCACAGTTCGGTCGGTGCCGGCGACAGCCAGGCGGTCTATCCGAAAGAGCGCTGGGAGGCCATGAAACCGACCTTGATGGCCAAGGACGCCGGCGAAAAGCATTTAATGGCTAGCGGTGTCACCTACACCATTATCCGCAACGCCGTGCTGCGCAATTCTAAGCCGGGTGACGTGGATGGGGCTAAACTGACTGAAGATCAGTCCGCATTTGGCGCTGTCACGCGCGTCGGCCTGGGCCGATTGACCGCCGAGTGTATTGGCAATCCTGACTGCGCAAACAAGATCTTTCACGCCGTCGATCCTGGTGTGCATGCCGGAGGCGAATGAGTACGTGCCGGAAAATTTCAAAACTTGACCGTCGTCCCCATATCCTTCAGCGTGGCGCCTCGGTAATCGCACTGCACAGAGGGACTTCGGCGCGTGATTTATGTGGAACGCAAGGCATCGGCGCGCAATGCCTTGAGGGCAAACGGCGGACGTTTGCGCGAATCCGGACTGTGCGATGCCGCGCTCACCCGCGACTGATGCCGGCAAGTTGGCGGTGTCGGGCGACCGGGCCGCTTTCATCGATCGGATAAAGCGCGTTCGTGCCGCGACAGTTTCGCTGACGGATGGTCTGATTCCTGAGGACATGACCATCCAGTCGATGCCCGACGTCAGCCCGACGAAGTGGCACCTGGCGCACACGACATGGTTCTTCGAGACGTTTGTGCTGATTCCCCATGGCGGTGCGCGGCCGTTTCACCCGCACTACGGCTACCTGTTCAATTCGTATTATGAGGCTGCCGGAGCGCGCCATCCCCGACCGGAGCGCGGCCTGATCGCCCGGCCGTCGGTGGCTGACGTCGTCGCCTATCGCGATAGCGTCGACGATGCGCTGATCGCGTTTGTCGGGACGGCCAGCGGCGATGCGTGGGCGAAGACCGCGTCCTTGATCGAGCTCGGCTTGCATCATGAGGAACAGCATCAGGAATTGATCCTGATGGATATCAAACATGTCCTGTCGCAAACGCCGCTCAATCCGGTCTATCGCGCCGCTCAACCGCGTGCGGCGCGCGAAACCCCGGCCGCAAACTATGTCGCGTTCGACGGCGGCAAGTGCGAAATCGGTCACGCCGGAGCGGGTTTCGCCTTCGACAACGAATGTCCGCGTCATGCGGTCTGGTTGCAGCCATTTGCATTGATGGATCGGCTTGTCACCTGCGGGGAATACCTCGATTTCATCGCCGACGGCGGTTACCGGCGGCCCGAACTGTGGCTTTCGGACGGCTGGGCGGCGGTTCAATCGCAGAATTGGCATGGGCCGCTGTATTGGCGCGAAACTGAAGACGGCGGGTCGCGGGTCTTCACCCTGCACGGTGAACGCGCCCTCGATCCGGCCGAACCTGTCGTCAACGTCAGCCATTATGAGGCCGACGCCTACGCGCGCTGGGCCGGGGCGCGTTTGCCGACCGAATTCGAATGGGAACACGCGGCCGTGAACGTGGGGGCGGCTGACGATGCGGCCCGGCCATGCGCCGTGCACCCGGCAGCGGCGCAGGGGAGTGACCGCCTGTGTCAGTTGTTCGGCGAGGTTTGGCAATGGACGGCAAGCGCCTACTTGCCTTATCCGGGCTTCAAAACGTCGTCCGGAGCGGTCGGCGAATACAACGGCAAGTTCATGTCGAATCAAGTGGTGCTGCGTGGTTCTGCCGCGATCACGCCGCCCGGTCACGCGCGTGCGACTTATCGCAATTTCTTTCCGCCTCACGCGCGATGGTGTTTTGGCGGTATCCGTTTGGCGCGGGAGGTTTGAATGAGGCACGCAACCGCGAAATTTTACGACCGGGCGCCGGCGGTCGTCGAAAGCTTCGAACAGGCCGTGATTTCCGGACTGTCGGCGTCGCCGAAATCGATCCCCTGCCGGTACCTGTACGACGCTGCCGGTTCGACGCTGTTCGACAAAATCTGCGAACTGCCGGAATATTATCCGACGCGCACCGAGACGCGGATTCTCGACGACAACGCCGCGGAGATTGCTGCGCTGATCGGGCCGCGCGCTCAAATCGTCGAGCTCGGCAGCGGGTCGAGCGACAAGATTCGCGTGCTGCTCGAGCTTTTGGTTAGCCCCAAAACTTATGTTCCAATCGATATTTCGGCCGAACATCTGCAGAGCGCCGCGGAGACGGTTGCCCGGGCCCATCCGTCGATCCCCGTCGCCGCGGTCTGTGCCGACTACACGTCGAATTTCGATCTGCCACAGGTGCTCGAAGACGGGTACGACAAGCGGGTCGCGTTTTTTCCCGGCTCGACCATCGGCAATATGACGAATTCGGAAGCGGTCGCGTTCCTGGAACGTGTGCGGCACTTGTGCGGCCCACGTTCCGATCTGCTGATCGGCGCCGACCTGCAAAAAGAACCGTCGCTGTTAAATGCGGCCTACAACGATAGCCAGGGTATCACTGCTGAATTCACGCTCAATGTTCTCCATCGCATCAATCGGGAACTCGATGGTGATATCGACGTATCCCGCTTTGTTCACGATGCCGGTTACGTTCCTGAACGGGGCAGGATGGAAATCTTCTTGCGCAGCGAGGTCGACCAACTCATTCACGCGGCCGGCCGCGGTTTCCGCGTCAGGTCGGGCGAGCGGATTCACATCGAGTACTCATACAAGTACACCATTGACGGTTTTCGCGATCTGGTCGCCTCGGCCGGCTATACCCCGGTCCACTACTGGGTCGACGCCCAACAGCTGTTCAGCGTGCACTATCTGAGGGTGGCGGCTTAACGGCCGGTCCCGGTTTCGACCAGGCGACCCGCTCTTTCGACAACGCGGCGTGCGTTGTCATCCCACGTCAAGCCGCGCCGCGAGATCGTCGCTTTCGCGCTCGTTCCCAATCTCGCTCTGAGGTCGGGATCGCGCAGCAGACGGGTCAGCGCGACGCCCAACGACGCGTCGTCATGGGGATCAAACAACAGCGCGTTGTCTTCGTGCGTCAAAATCTCGCGTAGATTTGGCTGGTCCGGCGCGATCACCGGTTTGCCGAGGGCGAGATATTCGAACAATTTGAGCGGCGAGGCATAAGGCGTGGCCTGCGGCTGCATCGCAATATCGAAAGCCGCAACATATGCAGACATGTCCTCGCGTTTGATAATTCCAGTAATGAAAACGCGATCGGCGATGTTTTTCTCAGCTGCGCGCTGTTTGATATCGCTCACCGCAGGGCCGTCGCCGACAATCAAAAACTTGCAGTCGATTTCGGGCACCAAATCCGCCATGGCATCCACAACGCCCGGAAGGCCGTGCCAAGCTCGGACGAAGCCGGTGAAGCCGATAACGATACTTCCTGCGACACCCAATTCACTCCTGAGGTCGCGCTTTGGCGTGCCGTTCGCAAATTCGGCCGGATTTATGCCATTGGGAACGACAAGAATGCGTTCCCGCGGCGTACCGGCAGACATCATAATATCCGCGAGAACCTGGGTCACCGGCAGCGCTATATCGGCGGTTTTCCAAACCGAAGTTTCGGTCCATCTGGCAAGGGCGCCGAGGCGTGCTTGACCGTTTGCGGCCCGCTCGTCGTATAGCGGCGCATTGACCTCCAAGATGTATGGCAATTCTGTCAGGCGGCGCAGCCATGCCCCGGCCATCAGGTATAGATTATGGCGCTCATAGAGGAAATCGGGCTTGAAAGCTTTCGCGGCGCGGTACAGGCGCGCAAACGCAAGCAGCGAATACGCAAACTCCAGGATTTCAGAAATCCATTGCGGTAATGCCTGCCGTAAACGCGACAAAGTACCGCCATCTGAACCAAATTCCGATTTGGCGTGGCTAGACGGCCCGACGACTTCGACCTCATGACCAGCCCGGCGAAATGCCGCGATCAATTCCTCGATGTGAACGTTCTGACCGTCCTTGGACAGCGTACGATGGTGGTAAAGGATCTTCATTCCAAAGGCGACAGGCTCGAAAACCAAATTGGATGAGCAGTGTGAGCTTAGATAGCTTCTACACGATTCGGTGAACACGCCAATCGATTCTTACATCAGCAGCGCTTTCTTTTCAGTTCATGGACGGATGAGGGAGGCGCGTGCTAATCGAAACCGACAGAATTTTATTCTCTCTCGGCGCAAATTCGCCAAATAAACGGGCCGACGGTCTGCTGCTTTCGGGTCCGAGGCTCGAATCCCATTGCGGCGGGCGCGTCACGTTTTACACGGCGCTCCTCTGCAGTCGGAGCCGAGCCCCCATGTTGCTGAGTACACGGCCAATCCACCGTCCCGTGACACGCCAAATGTCGCCGTCCAATCGCATTTTCGCGCCTCTCGCCCACCTGAAGGAACTTGAGGCGGAGTCTATCTATATCTTGCGCGAGGTCGTTGCCGAGATGGCGCGGCCGGTCATGATGTATTCAATCGGCAAAGACTCGGCGGTCATGCTTCACCTTGCCCAAAAAGCTTTTTATCCCGCCGCACCGCCGTTCCCCCTGTTGCACGTTGATACCACCTGGAAGTTCAGGGCCATGTACGCGCACCGTGATCGCATGGCCCAGGAAGCAGGGATGGAATTGTTGATTCACACAAACCCCGACGGATTGGCGCAAGGGATCGGCCCATTTACGCATGGGTCTGCGGTTCACACCGACGTCATGAAAACGCAGGCGTTGAAGCAGGCGTTAGAAAAGTGGGGTTTCGATGCCGCGTTGGGCGGCGCGCGACGCGACGAGGAGCGGAGCCGCGCCAAGGAGCGAATATTTTCGTTTCGGACCCCCCATCATCGCTGGGATCCGAAAAATCAGCGGCCCGAGCTTTGGCGACTTTTCAATACGAAAATCCGCAAAGGTGAATCGATCCGTGTTTTTCCGCTGTCCAATTGGACGGAAATCGACATTTGGCAATATATCCGGTTCGAAAATATTCCAATCGTTCCGCTCTATTTCGCGGCGGAACGTCCCGTGGTGCGCCGCGACGGGGCCTGGATCATGGTCGATGACGAGCGCATGCCGCTGGATCAAGGCGAACGCCCGTTCATGAAGTCGGTGCGTTTCCGAACGCTCGGTTGCTATCCGCTGACGGGGGCCATCGAAAGTTCGGCTGCGACGATTGATGCTGTCATCCGAGAAACGCTCGCAGCGAAATCATCCGAGCGCCAGGGCCGCGTGATTGATCGCGATCAATCCGGCTCGATGGAGCGCAAAAAGCAAGAAGGTTACTTCTAAGATGGTATCGCCAGTCGCCGAAAGCGGTCATTGGAATACCCAGTCGCCCAAATCGGCTTCGCCGCCCGCCGAAAAGAGCCGCTTGCGTTTCATGACGTGTGGCTCAGTCGATGACGGCAAGTCGACGTTGATCGGGCGTCTGCTCTACGACACCAAGGCTGTTTTCGAAGATCAGCTTTCGGATATCACAACAGGTGGGGCCGGGACCGGCGAGGCCATCGACTTTTCCTTGTTGGTCGATGGATTGGCGGCCGAGCGCGAACAAGGCATCACGATCGATGTCGCATATCGATATTTCACGACCGGTAAGCGCTCATTCATCGTCGCCGATACGCCCGGCCACGAACAGTACACGCGCAACATGGCGACCGCCGCGTCGAACGTCGAATTGGCGGTGATCCTCGTCGACGCACGGTACGGCGTGCAAACGCAAACGCGTCGTCATGCGTATCTGGCCGCACTCATGGGAATCCGCCATGTTGTTCTCGCGGTTACCAAGATGGACTTGATGGATTTTGCCCAGGAGATTTTTGATAAAATCGCGGCCGACTTCGATGCCTTTGCCAATCGCATCGAACTCAACAACGTCACGGCGATTCCTGTTTCAGGCCTACGCGGGGACAACGTCGCCTGCACATCAGCATCGATGCCATGGTACTCGGGTCCGACTTTGCTCGACCATCTCGAAACGGTCGAAATACGCTCGGATGACGCGACGGCCCCGTTCCGCATGCCGGTGCAATGGGTCAACCGCCCCGGTCTCTCTTTTCGCGGATTCACCGGGCGAATTGTCGCAGGCCAAGTCGCGCCGGGCAATCGAGTCCGCGTTCTGCCATCGGGTCAAGACGCACTCGTCGCGCGTATTGTGACGATGGACGGGGATTTGCCGGTTGCCGGCACCGGCCAATCCGTCGCCATTACGTTCGACCGGGAAATCGATTGCTCGCGCGGCGACGTGATTGTGGATAGCGAAGCCCCGCCGGAGGTGGCACAGCAATTTGAAACGACGATCATATGGCTCGGCGACGAACCAATGCTGCCGGGGCGCCAATATTGGTTGAAGACGGCAACCAAGGTCGTTTCGGCGGATGTCACCGATCTCAAGTTTTTGGTCAACGTCAACACGCTCGAGCATTTGGCCGCCAAAACATGCAAGCTCAACGATATCGGCGTCTGCAATATCGCGCTCGATCAACCGATCGCGTTCGAGCCTTATGACGTCAACCGCGACCTCGGCAGCTTTATCCTGGTCGACCGCATCACGAATGCGACCGTCGCGGGTGGAATGATTCATTTTGCATTGAGACGATCGCACAATATCCATTGGCAGCCGACCTCGATTGACCGCCGAGCGCGCGCCGCACTCAAGGGCCAAGCGCCTCGGGTCATTTGGTTCACGGGCCTGTCGGGCGCCGGCAAATCGACCGTTGCCAATCTCGTCGAACAAAAACTTCACGCGCGCGGTTTGCACACATATCTGCTCGATGGCGACAACGTTCGCCACGGACTCAACAAAGATCTAGGCTTCACGGACGCCGATCGGGTCGAGAATATCCGCCGCATCGGCGAGGTCGCGAAGTTGATGGCCGACGCCGGACTGGTCGTGTTGTGCTCGTTCATCTCGCCGTTTCGCGCGGAGCGGCAGATGGTGCGCGCGATGATGGCGGAAGGCGAGTTCATTGAAGTTTTTGTCGATGCCACGCTTGCCGAGGCCGAGCGACGTGATGTGAAGGGCCTCTACAAAAAAGCCCGCGCCGGCCTAATCAAGAATTTCACGGGCATCGATAGTCCGTATGAGCGGCCCGAAGCGCCTGACGTTTATGTCGATACGATACAGGAAAGCGCGGCCGCGGCTGCGGAACGGATCGTTACGAAAATTATCGAGGTCTAGGGCCGGGTAAACCGTGCCCGCGAATTCTACGATTTTGCTTAGATGGCTTTTTATCGCCGGCCTGAAATCTTTGGTCAGTTGCGGAGTTTCCTTCGCGAAAGGCGAACCATCCAGCGTGGCCACCTTTGTCCTTTTTGCTGTCCTCAATCACGACCCATATCATAACGGCGCCGAGAAAGAGATTGGCAAGGACGAAGAGTAATGCTTCCATTTTTATCTAATCTCACGAGAGGCAGTTCGCGATCGCAAATGTCAATTTCGTGAATAAAGTTGGTTTCGCTATATCAACCCAATAGAGCACTTCCTGATTTGTACCTAGGGATTCCTTGTAGCGTCCCGCCCCATCCATGAAGCGGTAGGCCTCCATTCCCTTCGCGCCAAAATCTGCGATCGCTGCGGCGTGTGAAGCAATTCCCGGTTTTATTCGATTGTCGTCATAGTACTGAAATGCGCTCTGATATGCGTATACGGATCCGCGATAGATGAAATTGATCAGAATGCCGACCAAGGTAGAATCGCTGTTGATCTTGAGAAGCTCGACACTACCGTTGGCGATACCGGCAGATATAAGGCGATGAAGAAACGTTTCGAACAACGGATTTGCGTAAGCGCCGTCATGGCCCCGACGTTTGCGCCACGCATCGACATGCATCTGCTTGAATTTTTGCAGATCGCTTGCAAGGGTCTCGGGCACGGTGCGTTCGATCCTCGGCCGTTTATCCCCGAATAGGAGGCGAAGTGATCTGCGAATTTGTTGCCGCGAGTTGCTGCTCAAGTGCGAAAGATAAAGATCGATGTCGCCATGGTCTTGAGTAAGATTGACCCACCTGCATTTCGACGCTCGTCGAATGGTGAAGGCCAAATCGAATGCGCGAATGCGCTCGACGCTAGCGGCGCTCAGCCCCGCCCACCGAACTCCTTTTGGGATTTGTACCGCACCGGGCGTTCGATCTGCCGCGATATACTGAAGTAGTGCGTCAAGCGAATGCTTCTCGTGCCCGGTCGCGGCGAGCAAATCGTTATATTCAATCCAAATGCCGTCTAGCGCTGAGTCGCCAATCTGATTCACTGCCCCAAATTCGCGCCCAATCGGCCATGTCCACGCGTTGCGACGGCCGAGAATCGCCATCGCAACCGGCTTCCCGTCGCGCACAGTCAACAAAGAAAGATTCGCCGCCGCGTTGCGCTCTTGTATGACGGTGTCGAGCCATGCGCCGATCCACGTCCACGAGGTAAAAAACGAACCGCAAGATCGGCATTCCAGCTCTTGCCAGTCTCTTGCCAAGTTTTCGAGAGGGGGGAGTGGTCTCAAATCGACGCCATCTGGCACTTTCAGTCCCCTAGAACCTGGCTACTTCAGACGTCCCGATGGCGAATGTCGCCAGTCGATCTTGGGCCGATCGAAGCACACCGGAATCATCAACAAAAGCTTAATTTTGAGCCCTATCCGGGCGCTCTTGGCGGTTGCCTGTCGCCCTAATTAGCAATACAGATACACGGTTAACGATCATCCGGTTCGGCCGACAAAGGGGCGCAGGTCTATGCAGCAAAAATTAATTGCAATCGCGACCACTGTCGCGCTGGCGATATTTCTTGGCGGCTGTTCTTCGCTCCCCGACGCGCCGAGTGCCGCCCCTCCAACGGTCGAGGAAGATAGCGCTTATGTGATTGGCCCCATTGATCAGCTGCAGATTTTTGTTTGGCGTCAACCCGACCTTTCGACCAATGTAATCGTTCGGCCTGATGGCAAGATCTCGGTGCCCTTAATAGATGACCTTCAGGCTGCTGGCCGCACGCCGACCGAACTTTCAGATGATATTGCGAAAATCCTAGGCGAACTCATTCAGGACCCGCGTGTCACCGTAATCGTGACGAATTTCGTCGGCCCGTTTGATCGTCAAATCCGGGTGGTCGGCGAAGCGACCCAACCGCAAGCCGTTCCATTCCGGCGCAATATGACTGTTCTTGACTTAATGATTCAAGTCGGCGGTCTGACGGAATTTGCGGCAGGAAATGGTGCGGTTCTGGTGCGGCGCGCGCTGAACGGGCAGCAGAGCTTTCGCGTTCGGTTAGATGATTTGCTCAAAGACGGCGATGTCTCGGCCAATGCATATGTCTTGCCGGGCGACGTGTTGATCATCCCTCAAAGCTGGTTCTGATTGCTTTTGAGAGCCAGATTCGATTTCTAAAATATCGATTTGAAATCGGCTTATTGAAGATGCGGTTAGAGCAAAGCAAGAGCACCAAAGGCTAGGATGGAAAACGCAAAAGCCATTGTGCTCCAATATATGCAAATGATCTGGCGTCAACGATGGTTGGCTCTGGGCGCGGCTTGGACCGTTTGCACTATTGGTTGGGTATCCGTGGCGATGTTACCCGACAAATTTACGTCAGAAGCGCGGTTCTATGTCGATACGTCGTCACTTCTCAACCCGTTGCTGCGCGGAATATCCGTCAATGCCGACGACACAAATCGCAATCAGGAAGTTGCGGTGATGCAGCGTACTCTGACGAGCCGCCCCAATATCGCAAAAGTCGTGCAAATGACCGACATGGACAAGAGCATAACGTCGGACGCCGACATGGAAAGCTTGATCGACAGCTTAGAGGAACGGATCAAACTCAGAAGTCAGGGAACAAATCTTTTTCTATTGGAGTTCACCGACAACGCTCCACGACTTGCGAGGGACGTTGTGCAAGCTCTCTTGACGATTTTTGTTGAAAGCAGTGTCGGAAACAAGCGCGTCGATATTCAAACGGCGCGGTCCTTCATCGAAGAGCAAATTGAAGAATATGATAAGCAATTGACCGATTCCGAACAGCGTCTTGCCGACTTTAAGGTTAAAAATATCGACTATTTCTCTTCTTCGACCGAAAATTTTTCGGCGCGTCTGCAAGTTGCCAAGGAAGGAGTTGATGTGGCGCTACGTGAGCGCGCGGATCGCGTGGCGCAGCGTGATCAGCTTCAAGAACAGCTGAACAAGACGCAGCAATTCCTCGATGTCAACACCGCGCCCCAGGTCGTCGTGGGTGGCGCGCCGCAGACCTTGCAGCAACGGATTGCTGCGATGCAAGCACGCCTCGACGAATTGAAGCTTGTGTACACGGATCAACATCCGGACGTTGTGCGGGTGGAAACGGCGTTGAAAGATTTGCTCACCCAGCAGGCCGGCTTGGAAAGTCAGACCGAACCGGCGAAAGACGTCGCCGCGCCCCGGTCACAAGTTCCTAATCCACTCTATTCGCAGTTGGCATTTAGACTTGCCGAGGCGGAAGCCGCCGTCAGCAGCTCCGATCGCAAGGTTGCCGATGCGCGGACAAAGGTTGATGAGCTTGAGCGCATGGCGACCGAAGCGCCGCGGATCGAGGCCGAATTTACAAGCCTTAACCGTGATTATCAGGTTTTGAAGAGCAACTACGAGAATCTTCTGGCGCGCCGCGAATCAGCGCGCATTGCACAAGCCGCGGACTCCAGCACGGAACCTGTTCAATTCCGGATCATTGCCGCGCCCGAGATACCTTTGATCCCCGCTGGTCCGATGCGGCGAATCTTCAACATCGTCGTGTTTGTAGGCGGTTTGGGTGCGGGCGCGGGGTTAATCATTCTGCTGGCACAAATTGATGGAAGCGTAAGAACTCCGGAAGATTTCGAGGAATTCGGCGATTGCGGCTTTTTAGGGTGTGTTTCGCCTGCCGTTATCATCGAAGGAGTCCGGAAATCGTTCTTTGAGCTACATGCAAAGTTTGGCGTCGTGGCGGCCAGTTTAGTTGTGATGGGCATTCTCTTTATTGCAATTTCACCAAATCTCTCCAACTTGCCCAGTCGTATCGCGCTCATGATGCTCTGACCGTATTGGAAACGACACCGCCAACATGTCAAGCTCACGCCCACCTTTGGATTTAATCGGACGCATTGCCGAAAGACTCGGTAAACAAAGCGAAGCGCCCGTCGTTCCGAACGCACCGGATGCATCCGGTGCGAGCACCCTGCTTGCGACAGCCACGCCGCTTGCTTCGGAACGCGCGTTGGATGCTCGCGGGAACGGTCATGCGGGTAGCGGCCCATCGGCGGGTATTGAACTCGACCTGGTACAGCTACAAAAGGAAGGATACTTGACCCCGCAAAACCAGCGCTCGCTGATTGCGGAAGAATATCGAATCGTTAAGCGCCCATTGCTTAGGTCGGCATTTGATCGCTCCAAGTCCGGCGAGCAAAACAGTCACGTTGTGATGGTGACTAGCGCCAAGCCGGGTGAAGGTAAGACATTTACAGCGATCAATCTCGCGATGAGCGTGGCCTCAGAACGCGATTTGTATGTGCTTCTCGTCGATTGCGACATTCGGCGCATGACGTTGAGCAGGAAGCTGGGGGTCGGCGACCGCAAAGGCATTATGGACGTGCTGCTGAACCCCAAGATGGCCGTATCCGACGTCATCGTGAAAACAAGCATCCCCAATCTTGCCTTGATTCCGACTGGCCAGCCTATCGAAGCTGCGACCGAGCTTTTTGCAAGTCAAAGTATGGCCAACCTGGTCGACGAGCTCGCTTCTCGTTATCCAGATCGATTTATTATTTTCGATACACCTCCGGTGTTGGCTTCTTCTGAGCCCAGCGTGCTCGCGTTGCACGTCGGTCACGTCATCATGGTTGTTGCTGCGGGCGAAACAACCAAGGCAGCCATTGCAGAATCTCTTCCCTTAGTGAATTCGTGCCCCAACGTCCATTTCATCCTCAATCGCGCAAAAATGGTCGCCGGCCAAGATCGTTTTGGTTACTACGGGAATTACTAAGGTCCCGATGCATCGGATACTTTTTCAATCGAGAACCCATCAATTCCGAAACTGCGGGCATTTTATTTGCACGCATGTACTTTCGCTTTTGATCTCGGTATTGGGTCATAACCCAAATGTAGCGGCCCAGGTCAACGGTCCGGCGTCTGCGGCTAACCCGCCTTGGCTGTTTCAAGCGGGGGGCTCCTTAACAACCACATATACCGACAACGTTCTCGTCGCGGACGTTAGTCGTGAATCTGATTTAATAGGTACAGCCACAGCGGTTGCAAATCTTCGAGGCGAGGGCCGGCGCGGTTCTATCAACGCGACGGCAAATCTCAGCTTTGATTCATATGCTCACAAGAGCAATTTGAATAGCGAACGTTACAACGGCCTGATTGCGTCGGATGTCGATATTATCGAAGATATGTTCCGCGTCCGTGCCAATGCAGCGACGCAGCTTCAATCGACGTCAGACTCCGGCGCGCAACCGGCATCTGAACGATCGATCGGTCAGAATCAAGCTCAGGTCCTCACGTATCTCGTCAATCCAGAATTGCACACACGCGTCGGGGATGGATTCGAGATAAGGGCGAACTATAATTTGTCAGGGACCGGGTACCTATCTCCTCCGGCAGGGCCAAACGCGGCTCAAGCATCAGATACTTTGACTCAAGTTGGCGTCCTTACGTTGACGAGCGGACCGTCGTTCACGTCGCTTTCGTGGACGCTGACCGGTTCCATTGAAAAAACGAAGCGTCTGAACACTCCTGCAAATGTCCAAAATACCGGCAGCTCCGACCGTCGCAATGCAGAGGCTGTCATCCAATATCGCATGTCGCAAGCCTTGGCCCTTACTGCGACGTCTGGGTATGACGAGATCAACGAGCCCACATTGAATCAGGATACCGAGGACGCTTACGCCCGCGTTGGGTTTGTGTGGGTGCCGAGTTCGCGTACGAATATCAATCTGGAGGGGGGATATCGTTATCGCGGACCCAACTTTCAAGCCGATATTACTTACGCACCGCGGGAATGGCTGCAGCTACGCGCCACTTTTCAAGAATCGATCGAAACACAGCAACGGCTTGTGGCACGTCAGCTTGGCGGCGTGGTTCGCGACGATCTTGGAAATTTGGTGGATCCCATCACCGGTCTCAATCCAAACGTGACGCAAGTCCCCTTCGATATCTCTGACCAGGCATTTCGCAGAAATTCCGCTCAATTGTCGTTATCGGGCGTATTTGGACGAAATAACTATTCTCTGACGGGACAATACGAAACGCGCGATGTTGATGAAACGCGGAGCGACCAGTGGTCGGCCCAAGCGGCTTTGGGTCGACAGCTGAGCCCTCATCTTGCGGCGGACGTTTCGTTCCAGTATGCGAAAGTAGAACCACGAACGGCTACGCTCGGGCAGGGGCAGTCGGAGACAATCTCAGGTCTTGCCAACTTAGAATATCAGCTCGGCCCGACCGTTTACGCTTCGCTGCAATACATTTACCAGCAACGACAATCGACAATCGTAGATAACTACGAGAATGTCGTCGTTCTGTCGCTTACCCGGCGCTTCTAGACATTGAGACGTTGCGCGAAATGTATGAGCAGTTTTTCAAATTCACCGAACCTCCGTTTCAACTGACCCCGGATCACAAATATTTTTTTGCGAGCCACGGCCACAAGCGCGCAATCGGTTACTTGTCGTTTGGGCTGACTCAAGGCGAGGGGTTCGTCGTCATTACAGGCGAGGTGGGAGCGGGCAAGACAACATTGGTTGGGCACTTTCTTGCCACTCTCGACCCAACCAAATTCGTCACCTCGACCGTTGTGACAACCCAGCTCAGTGCCGACGACACGCTCAGGATGGTGGCCGCCGGTTTTGGTATCAATCAGGAAAACCTCGACAAAGCGACGCTGCTGCTGCGTTTGCAAACGTTTCTCAAGAATGCGTCGGGCCGGGGAGTTAGAGCGGTCGTGATCGTTGATGAAGCGCAAAATCTTTCACTGGGCGCGCTGGAAGAGTTGCGAATGCTATCGAATTTACAAGTGGCACGCCCGCCTTCGCTGCAATTGTTGTTGCTCGGCCAACCGGAATTTAGAGACAAGATGGCCAGCAATGAGCTCACTCAATTGCGCCAGCGTGTGATCGCAACATATCATCTTGGTCCGATGTCAGAGGAAGAAACCAAAGACTACATCATACATCGTTTGAAGCATGCCAGTTGGGCAGGCGACCCGGCCGTCGCGCCCGACACATATCCGTCGGTATTCCGGGCGACATCCGGTGTCCCACGACTGATCAACGTTCTGTTTAGCCGTGTGCTATTATTCGCATACTTGGAACAACGTCACGATATTGACGCAAAAATGGTGAACGAGGTTGCCGAGGACTTGCGGGCAGAATTCAACAGTTGGCAAACGCCGCCCCATGCCAGTGGCGAATCACCATCAAAATGAACGTTGTAAACCCATCGCAGTTCGTGCCAGTTCCCCCGTCGCCACCGTTGATGCGCGATAGTCGCGTCGTCAACGCGATGTCGGTCGACGTAGAAGAGCACTTCCAGGTGCATGCCTTGTCGTCCGTCGTGTCTCGCGAAGATTGGGATTCGCGGCCATCAAGAGTCGAGTATTCTACTCATCGCGTGCTCGATCTCTTTGCCAAAGCCGATGTTAAGGCAACGTTTTTTACGCTTGGTTGGGTTGCTCAGCAGCACCATGGCTTGGTCAAAAGGATCGTAGCCGAGGGGCACGAATTGGGTAGCCATGGTTACGAACATGTTCGTGTCCACACGCAAACGCGCGAACAGTTTGACGCCGACGTGCGGCGTACAAAGTCGATCTTAGAGGATATTTCAGGTGTCCCGGTGAACGGTTATCGTGCCGCGACATTCTCGATCAGTCGCGACAACTTGTGGGCTTTAGAAGTTCTTGCTGAAGCTGGGCACACCTACAGTTCAAGTATTAACCCTATCCGGCACGACTTGTACGGCATGCCGGAAGCGCCGCGCTTTCCATTCCGTCCGGAACAGAACGCGAGCCTCGTCGAAATTCCCATCTCAACGGTCCGCTTTGGCAAGCGCAACATTCCATGCGGGGGTGGCGGTTTCTTCCGATTGTTGCCGTACACATGGTCGTCATGGGCAATTTCCCGAGTCAACGATACCGACCTCCAGCCAAGTATTTTTTACTTTCATCCCTGGGAAATCGACGCCGACCAGCCACGTGAATCTGGATTGTCCATCAAGTCACGACTTCGCCACTACGCCAATCTTGGCCGAATGGAAAACCGCCTCTCGAAGGTCTTGAACGAATTTGAATGGGACCGAATGGACCGCGTGTTTGCCTCGGCGATTTCGGTGTGAAATATGACTAGTCCTGTCACAATTAATCGTCTAACGGACGCCGAGCATGCTGCCTGGGATGCCTTCGTGGACAGAAGCGCCGAGGGGACATTTTTTCACCGTGCCGGATGGCAAACTGTCGTCCAGCGTAGTTTCGGACATGCCACGCATTTTCTCTTCGCCGAACGAGGCGGGGCAATTGTGGGCGTGATGCCTATAGTCGAAACTAAAAGTTTCTTATTCGGGCACGCTTTGATTTCAAACGGCTATTCGGTCGCGGGAGGTCCCATTGCCGATGACGAGGCCGCTCGCCAAGCGCTGACAGACGAAGCGCTCAGAATTCTCGAATCAAGTGGCGCATTCTACCTTGAAGTGCGCTGTCCCGTACGCCCTATTCAAGGATGGCTGACACGAGACAATCTTTATGCGGGTTTTTCGCGAGGATTGCCCGAAGATGAAGCCGAAAACCTGAAACAAATTCCGCGTAAGCAACGCGCCGTCGTGCGCAAAGCAATCGATTCCGCATTGACATATACGATCGATACGAATGTCGACGATTTATGGGATCTCTACGCCGTGAGCGTGCGGAATCTCGGCACGCCGGTCTTTGGAAAGAAATATTTCGCCAATCTCCTCAAAGTGTTCGGTCCGGCCTGTGACGTCTTGACCATTCGCAGCGACGGCAAACCCGTTGCCAGCGTCTTGAATTTTTATTTCAAGAACAGCGTTATGCCATTTTACACCGGCTCAATGCCGCGCGCTCGCCGCCTCGGCGCCAACGATTTGATGTACTGGAAATTGATGCGGCATGCGGTCGCCAAAGGCCTGAACACATTTGATTTTGGTAGAAGTAAAGTCGGAACGGGCCCCTATGACTTCAAGAAGAACTGGGGATTCTCACCTGTTCCGCTCATACATCAATTTATGACAAAGCCCGGCACGGGCATGCCCGACATCAATCCGACCAATCCGAAATACCGGCTATTCATAAAAATTTGGAGGAAACTTCCCCTGCCAATTGCAAATCGCCTGGGGCCGTTAATTGTGCGCAATATCGCCTGAAGGCGAACGGCGAGCAGTGCGATCAATTCCTGAGTTTAGAAACGAAGCGTGCGAATATAAGGATGTTCCACAAAACTGCGTCGTGGTTGCGCGCACCAGAGAAATGCTCTTCGGCCAAATTTAGAATCTCTCTCGGTTCAACGACTCCGCAATCAGCGAGCGCCGGCGCGTTCAAAGCCTCGCGAACTACGTTACGCCATTCGGTCCGCAACCATTGACCAATCGGCATCGTAAAGCCCTGTTTGGGACGGTACAAAATATTGTGAGGGACCCAAGGCTCAAGCGCCTTTTTAAGCACTGCCTTATAATTTCCGCCGTCGAGTTTTAAGTTTCCAGGTAGGCGGGTCGCCCACTGGAATAGATCGTGATCGAGAAACGGGGAGCGAACTTCAAGGCCGTACGCCATGCTGGCTCGGTCAACTTTGACAAGCATACGGCCGGCCAGCCAAGTTTTCAGATCAACATACTGCGCCTGAATCAAAGGCCGTTCGTCAGGGCAATGACCAATATGTTCTCTGATGACCTCTTTGGCGCTGTATCCTTGCAATTTATTCTTGAAGCTTTCGGTATAGAGCCGGAACCGCGGCTCATCGTGGATGACCGCAACGCTATTGAAATAAGCGTCGGCGGTGCTAAGTGAAAGTTCGCGCAACGTGGATTTCGCGCGCAGGAATCGTGGGCCACTGTCGATCTGTGGATATATGCGAGCAAGCGTGCTGAAGAATGGAACGCGGATCGAGCTTGGTACAAACGATCGAACCTGCTGCTCGCGTACGTGCCACAAGTAACGCCGATACCCGGCAAATGCCTCATCGCCGCCGTCGCCGGAAAGCGCGACGGTTACGCGTTTGCGTGCTTCCTGGCAGACGCGCATTGTGGGAATCGCGGAGTTGTCGCCGAATGGTTCATCGTAGACGTCGATTAGCCTGTCAATCGTGTCGACGCCTTGTGCGATATCACTCGGATCAATAATTGCCTCGCCGTGATTCGTGCGATACCGGCTTGCGATCTCTCGTGCGTATGCGGTCTCATCGTAATCGTCGACACCAAAACCGATCGTAAACGTCTTGACCGGGTCTGTCATTGACCGCGCCATCGTGCTGACGACGGCGCTAGAATCGACGCCGCCTGATAAAAATGCGCCGAGGGGCACGTCCGAGATTAATCGCCTATCGACCGCCCGACGGAGGTGGGCGTGGAGCGCATCGATAGCTTCGCCCATGCTGAGATTCTCGGCGGGCGCGACGTCAAGATTCCAATACGGTTTGATCGAAAGCGATTTGCCTCGCGTCCATATCAACGTATGGCCCGGCGGTAATTTCCGCACATTCGCGTAAATCGATTTCGGGTCTGGGACATACCCAAAGCTCAGGAAGTCTTCGATGGCGTGGGGATCCAAAGTCGAATCGAATTGCGGCCAAACTCGAAGTGACTTGATCTCGGAGGCGAACGCCAAATATCGATCGTTTGTGACGGAATAGTAGAGCGGCTTCTTGCCAACCCGATCACGTGCGAGAAATAACGTCTCGTCGCGCTGATCCCACAGTGCAAAAGCAAACATTCCTGTCAGGTGATCCACGCACGCCGGTCCCCAAACGCGCCATGCGTGCAGGATTGTCTCCGTGTCGCTATGGGTTCGGAAAATGCATCCGCGGCGGCTCAGATCTGCGGCGATCTCCTGAAAATTGTAAATTTCGCCATTGAAGACTACGACCGTACGACCATCCTCGCTCGCCATTGGTTGGGCCCCGCCGGCAAGATCGATGATTGCCAATCGGCGATGCCCGAGCGCGACCCCGGGCGCGTTGAATGCGCCATCGCCATCCGGACCCCGGTGCGCAATCGCATCGCTCATAGCCTTGATTAGATTGGGGTCGAACGATGCCCGATCTTTGGCATCAAAAAGGCCGACGATTCCGCACATGAAAAAGGAAGTCCGACTTTCAGTTACGTTCGAGGTTGCTGCGCGGCAAAATCTGCTCAACACGTAGTTGTGCGGAAAAGTCACGGAGCGCCGCGAGACCCTGACCATCGGCCGCTTGCAGCGTCGACGCCACTACAAACGCCCCCGGCGACGGCGAGCCCAACAGCCGATCTCGCGCGGCGCAGATTTTCGCTTTCAAGCGGCCGGCGGTCGTGCAGCCGGAACTATAGTACCACGCGAAAGACCGGCGTTGTGCATTGGTGCTTTTGATATCTATCTCGCGGACTACGACCGTGCGGCCATCAATCTCTATTTCTGTCGTGGCACTGGATGTCGTTTGCCAACGGCCGACTTCTTCGGCTCCATTCTCCGCCGCGGCAGCTTCTCGGCCGTCGACCTGCGCCGAATAATAGGTAATGGATAAATCAACCGCGATTCCGGCCTTACGATATCTCGCCAACAATGAGGCGTCGCCCGTCACGACACTTGGACTCCAATCGCGTTGCGATTCCGCGAGCGTCCATTCGCCGATTGCAGGAGGCGCTGCCAAGGCGACCATCTCCGCGTTGTCTCCGCCTGTCGTCAAGCCGGCGAGCACAGGCGCAGTCGCCGCAACGGCGATGCTCGCAAGAGCCAAGCCGATTAACGG
Organism: Paracoccaceae bacterium; assembly: GCA_020446775.1. Classification (GTDB taxonomy): domain Bacteria; phylum Pseudomonadota; class Alphaproteobacteria; order Rhodospirillales; family Rhodospirillaceae; genus VGEM01. The sequence continues at coordinate 16,351 of JAGREB010000035.1, read as the reverse complement.
CCCGGTCGAAGGTAATACGCGGTTCGCAGGAGATTCCGCCTCATGCCCAGGATGTTGATCCGGCGTGTCCTTGAACTTCATCCCGAACCACATCATTGCCATCATCACAACGCCAAAAAATACCCAACCGTAAAACAAGTGATCGTCGGTAATATCGAGCTTGCGATTGGAAAATTCCGTAATCGCAACGATCAAGTAGACCCGCGCAAAGTTGGCCAGTATCGAGACGGCGATTGCGCTGCCGAGGGCAATCAAACGAGTCGACCACTTGCGATAGGTTAGCTTTCCGTACAGCAGTGCGAGCGCAATAGAAGCGAGCAGGAAATTCAAACCCGAACAACCCGGTTCAACCAAAAAATTTCCTGTCGGAACCTGAATCAAGATTCCTTCACCGAATACGGGAACGCCGCTCCATTCCAGCATTTTGGTCGCCGCGGCGTGAGACATATCCTGGAGGTACGGGTGAAGAAATTCTCCCGTCGGGACCATTAGCCAAAGATAAACCAGTGGAAAAGCAATCCGGCGATAGAGGCGCCATCCGAGCATCGCAAGGAATAACCCCTGCGCAATACCGATGAATGCGATTTGTCGTCCTTCATCGACACCCAAGATGTCGGCGAGCAACCACGCACCGGAGAATGCGGCCGAGACCACAGCGCCCAGCCAAGTCGGCGACGGGCGCCACACCGTCAGGGCCGAGCGCTCGCTCCAAATCATATATGCCGAGATGGGGGCGATCAGATATCCATAGTTATAGGCGGAGGACGTGTTCCATTGATAGATTGCGCTATCGACTGTCGGCCAAAAAATCACGATAAGGGCCGATATCGCAACTGCACCGATCAGCAGAATCGTCGTCCATCCGACACCGGCGTCGGATTTGGATTGCGAACCGATATCAGTGGTCAAGTTGCGCACGCCCGCTTCCCCCAATTTGCTGCCCTCACAAGGCTTGCCTTCGATCCAAAATGATGCGATGCCCAAATTAACCAGCCGCACCATCGCCCCAACCTGACGATCAGGTTATGCCCGATCTTGTTTTTCTTTGCCACCGAATACCTTATCCCCCCAATAAGGGCGAAAAAATCCGCGCCTACCAGATTCTCAAATACCTTTCCCGGCGATTTGCCGTTCATCTCGGTTGCTTCGTCGACGACGTCGAGGATATGCAACACGCCAAAACATTGGCAAGTATGGTCGAATCCCTTGCTTGCATACGTTTGAACGCCAAGATCAGCCGTCTTATGTCTGTCACGGCTCTGCTTTCCGGTGAACCGTTGTCGGTACGGGCCTTCGCGAATTCCGAGATGAAATCCTGGACGCGCAAAACGCATAACGCGGTTAAACCATCCGCGATCTTTGTCTATTCGTCGGCAATGGCGCAGTACGTAAATTTTGAGACCGTTTCCTGCCCCGTGATCATGGATTTTGTCGATGTGGATTCAGATAAATGGATGCAGTACGCGGCGGACGCGCCGTGGCCGCTATCGTGGCTCTATCGCCGCGAAGCCCGCACGTTACTTGAATTCGATCGAAGACTGGCACGTCAGGCAACAGCATCCCTATTTGTTTCGGAAGCGGAGACACAGTTATTCCGAACTCTCGCCCCTGAGTCCGCGGAAATGTGCCGCGCTGTCAGCAATGGAATTGATTGCGAATTCTTTTCCCCGGATCGCGCGTATCCATCACCTTATTCTGATGCCGGTCCGGTGCTCGTGTTTACCGGTACAATGGATTACCGTCCGAATGTAGACGCGGTGATGTGGTTCGCGGACGAGATATTCCCTTACGTACGCAAATCCGTTCCGAACGCGATGTTCGCCATTGTCGGCGCCAAGCCCGCGGCGGCTGTGACCGCACTTGCAAAGCGTCCCGGTATTATGGTGACGGGGAGGGTCGACGATGTGAGGCCGTACATCCATCACGCAAAAGTCGTCGTTGCTCCGCTCCGCCTCGCGCGCGGAATTCAGAACAAAGTGCTTGAGGGCATGGCGATGGGCAAACCAGTCGTGACGACCCCGCAAGGTTTGGAAGGGATTGAAGCCGAACCCGGCAAACATGTCCTTGTCGGTGAAACGGCGGCGGAATTTGCCGAGCATGTTATCAACGCAATTTCTCCGGACATCGCGCGTCGGATGGGGCCCGTTGCACGTCAGTTGCTGGTTGAACGGTATTCGTGGCCGGGCCAACTTGCGGCAGTTGATGCGTGCTTACCCTAAGGCCGCGCGCGACGAAAAATTGATTATCGGCCTCATTTTCCGCCAGCCGACTTCCCAAGAATACCGTTGAAGAGCGCTAGTTGCCCGCGCGTTGTATCGTCCCAACTGAACCGTTCGGCGTAAGATCGCGTCGCCACGCGATTTGGTGCCGCCGCGAATAATGTGCGAACTCCGGCGACCACGCCCGCAGGGTTGAGGTGTGGCATCAACACGCCGGCCGCTGGATCCGCAACGACTTCTGGAGTCCCCCAGATATTGCTGGCAATGACCGGTGTTCCACAGGCCATCGCTTCAAGCAGGACGTTCGCCCAACCTTCGCGGCTTGACGCTAACACGAGCGCGTCGGCAGCTTCATATAATTCCCGCAACTCCGGTTGCATCAGGTTTCCGAGAAATCTAACCCGTTCCGAAACGCCAATTTGGGCAGCCAATGCTTCGAGCTTTTCGCGATCGGGTCCATCTCCGGCAATCAGTAGATTAAATTCAGGTAGTTCTTGTAACGCTCGGATCACATGGTGATGCCCTTTGCGGTCAATCAATAATCCGACCGATATGAGAGTCAGCCCTGAGGCGCGCCATTTAGCGCGGGCGGCTTGGCGATCGATTGGCTTGAAAAGCTCAAGATCTACGCCATTGCGTAACACGGTGACGCGGTCTTGAGGGACCCCCAATTCAACCAGCGAATTCTTCAAGGCTTGGCAAACCGTTATCAAGCCCTGGGCTTGGGCGGCGGCCCATCGAATTTGTCGGCGGGGCAATTTGTATTTAGGGATCAAATTGAGGTCAGTTCCTCGACCGGTAATTACGACGGGTTTTCCAAGCCAGTCAGCCAACATGGCAGCCGCAACGCCATCCGGGTAGAAATAATGAGCATCCAAGACATCGAAGTCAAAACCATCGTTGATGACCTGTTTGATCGTGTTTTTGGCGGCCGCAGCCAACAGAGTCGGAGCTACGCTCATGCCAATTTTCGGAATAACTACGTAACGCGGATGCAAAATCTCGATGCCCGCACGCTGTTCAAGCTGCGGAACGGTGCTGTAATTTGGGTGGTGCCCCATTATTTTGTGCCGAAATGGAAGCCATGGCACTGGTGCAATGACTCGTGCGGAAACTTCTCCCGACGCTAGTAAATGACGCAGTCTATTTTCGACGAATTTTCCATGCGCCGGTTGAGCAACGTTTGGAAAGAGCGTCGAGAAAGTTAAGAGCTTTATCATCCTCGACCCATCAATCGAACACGGCGTAAGAGGCTTCTTACAACCGGAATGGAACCAACATTTATTTTCAAAGCGCTTTGCATAACGCTTAAACGAACTAGAATTCAATGAGTATTTTGATGCTTTGCGCGTTTGATGTTAATGGCGTACGCGAGCCCGCATAACTTTTCTGAAAGCCCGATCGAATTGGTGCCAATGGCCGTACTCAATGACCAATAGCAAACCCGGTTTTGATCTTCTACGCAATCAGATGGCCAAAGGCGCACTGTGGATGGTGATTATGCGCTGGTTCATGCGTTCGCTCGGCCTGATCAGCACTCTCGTTCTCGTCCGGCTGCTCGATCCGGAAGACTTCGGCTTGATGGCAATGGCCTACTTGTTTGTAACTTTTATTACCAACGTCGTCGATTTCAGTGTCGATCAGGCAATCCTACGAGAAACCAATCCGGACCGCGACTTCTACAATTCGGCCTGGACAATACAAATTCTTATTGGTGCAGGATTGGCAGTGGTTACGCTGGTCATGATGCCCGCCGTCGCTTCGTATTTTCAAGACGATCGTGTCATCAACGTCCTCGCGATAATCGCCCTGCAACCCGTTATTTTGGGGTTCGAAAACATCGGTGTCGTGAAATTCCGCAAGGACATGCAATTCAACCGTGAATTCAAGTATTGGACGTACCGCAAAGGTTTGGGCGTGATCTTGACGATCACCCTTGCGCTGATATTTCGCGATTATCATGCATTGGCGATCGCCGGCCCGGCCACGTCGTTGGTGGCGGTGATCTTGAGTTACACGATGAGTGACTACCGCCCCCGGTTTTCGTCCCGATACGTTAAGAAATTGTGGTCGTTTTCACGCTGGATGATGTTGACCAATGGCAGCTTGTTTGGGGCCCAGCGAGGCGACGCGATCGCCATGGGAAGGTTGGGGGCGGCCGATGCGTTGGGAATTTATTCGGTCATCTCGACAGTTTCATTTATGCCGATTCAAGAAATATTCGAGCCCCTCAACCGCGCCCTTTTGCCGGGGTATGCAAGATTCAAGAGTTCGAAGGCCGAATTACAAAACGTATTCCTCGAAGTCCTCGGTTTGGCATTTCTAGCCGTATTTGCAATCGGTACGGGACTTTATTGCATATCAAGCGATCTCGTATTGGTTTTGCTCGGGTCAAAATGGGTAGATGGTGTAGATACGTTTGCGTGGCTCGCGCTCGCGGGAGCATGCATGGGTCTCATATTCGTCATGCAAGATATGTACACCACCTTGCATCGCGAAAAGGATGCGTCTCTGATTCACTTTGCGCATGCAACCACACTATTGGTCGGTGCGTTTATTGTCGGGTCGTTCTTGAGTCCAAAATTTATCGCGGAAGTGCGGTTCGTAATCGCGTTTATTTTCACCGTATTCATGGTGGCATACTTGCTGATCCGCCTTGATGTGAGTCCAACCAGGGGGCTTCGGTTGATTTGGCGACCCATGATCGCCTCAATCGTTATGATCTTTGTATTGGGGCGATGCCATGGAGCATTAACCGGAGTCCCGGCGATTTCATTGATCTGCGATATCTTGCTTGGAGCGACAACATATATCGTAAGCCTTGCGATTTTGTGGCTCGCAGTCGGGCGTCCGGGCGGACCCGAATCAATCCTTATCGCCCGATTGAAGATATTGGCCGTGGAAAGGGATTGAAGCGGTTCTGAACGGAACCCGACTTCTGTGCCGAACTGTGTTTGCCCATATTGCGGCAATTTTCGACGAGGCAACGTTTGTACACCGACACAAAGTCGCCATTCCCCGCTCATTCGGACACCAAACTAGGTGCGTGATTTGAACCAATCTTTGAGTGGACTCACGTGTGATTGTTGATTAAATAACTTATAATTTCGCCTAAAGCGCGAGTATCTCCGGATGTTATTTATAATGCATAGAAATAAGGCGTGCAGGCGCGGATGACCAAGGCGCGGTACCAAGGCAAGCCTTTATCAATTTCACGCCGCCTGCTCCTCGAAGCCGGCGGCGCGGCCGCAACCGTGACGGGCGCACTTTCCGCGTCCCCGGCGCACGGCCAAACGTTCGGCCCCTTAACCGTCGAGATCACATTGGACGGAGAAACATTCACCGCCCGCCAAATTGATGGGGAAGATCTCGGTGATTTTGTGTCAGAGATCGGCGGCTTCACTCAAAGATGTATCAAAGTAGACGTCCAGGGTATCCCCTTGAAGGTCTACTTTCGCCCTGATCGCGACGATACCCGCCAAGAGGTAGTATTTGAGCTCGGGAATTTCCTGAATCTGAACCCGGAAAATCTCGGTGCCTATTCAGTGACGATCCGCGATAACGGAAGCACACTCGCTACGCTTGAAATACCAGTACACTATTGGTTTTCAAGGTGGCGCTGGCAATCAAGTCAACGACCGATCGTTACAGCGACCGGAGACCTTATTGACGCCGGGCTGTTGCCTCCGTACGACGTGAATGCATATCAATCAAGCAGCGCGACGTCGCCACCGCCGGTATCGCCGCCACCTCCACCGCCAGTATCGCCACCACCATCTCCTCCTCCGCCCGTATCGCCGCCACCTCCACCGCCGGTATCGCCTCCGCCGGTATCACCACCACCTCCTCCTCCGCCCATTGTGGTGTCGCCACCTCCGCCCCCGCCGGTTGTGGTGTCGCCTCCTCCTCCAATTGTTAGCCCGCCGCCGGCAACTGGCGGTGATAACGCGGTCGTAGACAGTGCACGCATCATTTCGTTGCTGACGAAAGGCCTATCGGGTGGATCGCTTAGTTCTTCAGATGTGAATCTGATCCTGCAGCGCTACAACGTGCCAATTGCAATACCTGCGTTACTTGCAAGGGTCGCGTCGGCAAAACGAGCCGCCGATCCAAGTCCAAATACCCGCGCCCCTGCGGTTCGCGAGCAGAAAAATGAATCGCTCGGAATTTCGCCGGATATTTCCGAATATCAAATCATGGGACTTGCCGGTTTGTATCCTTACATGCCGGGCACAGGTGAACGGCCCGAAATCGGACCGGTAACCGATCCGCAGGCAGAATATATATGTACGGGATCCGTGTCTGCGTTGAATAAGCTAATGGCTCAAGCTGAAGCGAGTGCCACGATGCCCTGGCATATACGCGACGAAACAACGAGCTCACCATTCGATTTTCGGACGTATCCGACGGCCACTTGGTACTATGATTCCCGAACGGGATCCCCCTGGATCAAGGCAACGGCACCCGATACGCCCGTTACACTCGATTCAGCACATCAACCGGCGCTGGCATACCTGCCATATCTGTTGACAGGCGACCCGTTTTTTCTTGAAGCGCTACAATTTCAGGCAACGTGGAATCATGGTGAGCTTCCGCCAACGTATCGCCCATCAATCAGCCAGCCGCGCCAGTATGCATGGTCGGTTCGAACGATGGCTCAATGTGCGCGCATAACACCGGATGTCACTCCAGTTTGGTTGATGCCGCGAAGCTACTGGGCGGACATGCTTGAAGTTTACCGCCATCATCTTGAAGACGTTTATATCGATGCGCTCTCTCCCGAACGCTCAGTTTTTCGTGTAACGAGCTCGATTCCCGATACCGAATTTCGGCCATGGCAAAACGAATTCTTGGTTGCGATTACGGGCTGGCTCTTAGATATGGGATTTGTGGAATGGAGGCGAAGTTTTGAATGGTTTGCCGGTTCGACTTTGTCGCGGACAGACCGGGACGGCGATTGGAACAGGGCCTATTCAACACCCTATATATTACATATTCGCGCGGATACCCATTCTCCGTGGGTTGAATCTTGGGCGGAAGCATGGGAGCTCAATCGCGAAAAGCAGGGGTTTGTCGATGCAGATCCTGATACCTGGGCCGTGAGCTCCGATCTTACATATCTTTCCTATACGCGCGGCGCACTGACCTATATTGCGCGATTGACTGATGTCGATGTGTCGGAGCGCATTTCGTGGGCGACAGGCATAATGAGCACGTTAAATTCGCCTCCTTACAAGTGGCGATTCAGCGCCTAATACCGGTCCGCCAATCGGACTGCACTTGGCAGTCTTGAACTGGATTACCGGTTGATCGCTTTGGGGTTCGTTGAAAGGTTGTTATGCTAGGCGCGGGCTGCCATACGTTTGCGCAAAAGGGTGTCAAACGGTCATGACTTATGATCGCCGCCGCTTCATCGGTTCTGTGGGCGCTTGTGCGTTGCAAGCTGATCGGGCATTTGCCCAATCCCTGCCAAATCTCGCAGTCACCATTGAATACCACGGTAAAGAGTACAGTTACACGCTGCAGGCCGGTGTAGATCTCGGATCTTTTCAATCGCCGATCGGCGGTTTTGTTCAGGGATGCTGGGCGGCGCAACGCCCAGATTTTCCGCTTGTTGTTCATTTTAGGCCTGACCTCGATGGTGAAAGAACAGAAATCGTATTCGAGTTCGGCCGCTTGTGGGGCGCAGACCCCCAACATTTAGAAGCATACGTTGCAAAAATTTATCGCGATTCTACGGTGCTCGCGACGATTCAAATCCCAAAACACTTCTGGTTTTCGCGATGGCGCTGGCAATCTATGCCGCGGCCGGTCGTCGGAGACGTCTCGCAATTGATTAAGAGCCATTTACTGCCTCCCTTCGGTTTATCCCAACACTCAATATCTGCAACGAACGTTCAGGCCCCTGCCGCTTCACGTAAAAGTCAATCAGCATCAACTGCCGGTGGATTGCCTGCTGCGCCGCAATTGACCGATGCAGGGAAGCTCTTGTTCGGTAATCCTGCTCCAACTGAACGCGGCAAGTCGCTTGGTATCGGCGCTTCACCACAGCGAACGGCCGCGCCCAAAAATGAGAAGCGCAATGCAAATCGTTTTAAGTACGAAATTATGGGGTCGGCCGGGCTCGAGCTTTACATGCCCGGCACAGGCGAACGGGACGATATCGGGATGGTGACTGGGTGGCAGGCGCAATATATCGTAAGCCAAGCGCCTGCTGATCGAGATGTTATTATTGCCCAAGCTGAAGCTGCGGGAACCATTCCGTGGCATATGCGCGACCTCGAGACCGGTGCGCCCATTGACCTTGATGTCTATTCGCAGGCGACTTGGTATCCGGATGTAGCGCCCAGCAAGAACAAGATTAAGACTCTGGCCTCGGATTTTAAGGTCGATTCATCGCACCAACCTGCTGTCGCCTACCTTCCGTATCTCCTTACCGGCGATCCGTATTATTTGGAAGAGCTTCAATTCGCCGCAAATTGGAATCGCGGATCTTTGGTTCCCGAGTATCGGCTAAGTATTCCTCAATCGCGTTCGTTCGCGTGGTCGCTTCGCACGCTTAGTCAGGCAGCTAACGTTTCGCCGGCGGAGCCGCCGCGCTGGCTGTTGCCCAAGAAATATTGGGTAGATTTGCTTGAACGCACGAGGATATGGTTTCAAGGCGAATTCGTTGAAAGCGACTACCCGCCGCGAAAGATATTTCGTGCGCTTCGCGATCCACGTGGATACGACGGGATTACAAAACCATGGCAGGAAGATTTTGTTTCCTCGGTCATGGGATGGGTAATCTTGATGGGATTTGAGTCTTGGTTACCGCAATTTAAATGGCAGATAGACACACAAATCGCGAGAACGTCCAACAAGCGCGGTTGGCCTCGTGCATATGCCACACCATACGATTTATCGCTCAGTCCTCCGGGCAAGGTCGAGTGGGTTTCGAGTTGGGCGGACGCGTGGTCGCTCAACGCGGAAATTTATAACTACCAAGTTCCGACGTCGGACGACTGGCTTGTCAGCGAAGACAAAAACTATTTGCAATATACACGGGGTGCTCTGGTTTTCATCGACATGATTGGCGTTGAAGATGTGACCGATGCCTTGGCCTGGAGCAGGGGGCAGTTGACAAACAATTGGACGGTTACGCCCAAATGGCGGCTTTGAGACGCAAGTGGCGTACGCGAGTTTTCATTTCGTGGCACGGCTGAATCCGCCCACTTAGAACCGAATTAGTTCTTGATCACGTCGATTATTCACTCCTCGCGATTCCAACCTTTTTGTCGTCCCCAAACCTAGTTTCGGGCTCTGCCGTCGGCTGGTGGCACGATCGCATAGGCGCCACCTAAACCGGCATGAGAATGTCGACAATGCATCGGTGTACGTGTAGTTTCACGAACGATGCGCGATATATTTCTAATTCTCTATCTTAGTATATTTGTGTCGATGACCATAAGGTTTCCCGTAATCGGGATATACCTTTGGGCATGGGTTTCGCTCCTGAATCCTCATCGAATGGTTTTCGGGTTTCTTGCTGACCAGCCGATCAATCAGATCATTGCGATCGTAACGATTGGTGCGGTGCTGATGAATCCAAGTGACTTGAAAAATTTCCGCTTTAGTCGGTTCCTGATATGGGTATCGGTATTCGTTGGTTGGTATACGTTGACGACATTTGTATTCGCTGTTTCGCCCACGGCGCCAAACATGTGGGACCGAAACGCAAAAATCATGTTGCTGATCGCGTTATGTACGGTTGTCGTCAACAATCCCGTGCGAATCAATGGACTAATATGGGTAATTCTCGTTTCCTTAGGGTTTTACGGCCTTTGGGGAGGGCTTAGAACGATCGTCACCGCTGGTGCGGGAATCATCAACGGTCCTGAACAAAGTCAATTATCCGACCGGAATCACCTCGCACTCGCGCTTGCGATGACGATTCCATTTCTCAACTATCTCTTATTAAATTTGCAGTCGAGAATTCTTCGCGCAGGTTTGATCGTCCAAATGATTTTCACGTCAATCGCGATCATAGGGACTTTTTCAAGAGGTGGATTTATTGCGCTTTCCATCGCCCTGGGTTCAGTACTTTTTCAGCATAAGCGAAAAATTTTGTATATCGTGATCGCGTTGGCGATGCTCGGGCCGATGGCAATGCAGTTTGTTCCCCAACAATATCTGGATAGAATATCGACGATCTCAAACGCTTCGGAAGATTCTTCGTTTCAGGGACGAGTTGACGCGTGGCTCGTCGCATTTCAAGCTGCGGCCGATTTCCCTTTCGGAACCGGCTTCGAGGGGCCAATTCAGCCGGCGATCTGGGACCGATACTTGCCTGGCGTCGAAAGCCATGCCGCTCACAGTATCTATTTCCAAGTTCTCGGAGAACAGGGCTGGCCTGGCTTGATTATTTATCTTGTAGTGTTGTTTTCTGTATGGCGGGCAATGGGTGATCTTATCCGCCTTGGAAAATCGCACCCCGATCGCCGATGGGCGTATGACCTTGCAATCGCGGTACGCACCTGTCTCTTGGTTTTCGCTACCGGTGGGGGCGCGCTATCTGTCGCCTACTCGGATACATTCTTCCTGATGGTTTGCACGGGTATTTCTGCGCACACGTACATATCCCGAAACGTTGAAGCGGGGTCCGGGATGAACTCGAACTCGAAACTGCGACCAAAGCGAATTGGCTCCGGCAGAAAGATTATTCCCGCTGTGTAAGGCGAGCATGCGGGAGGCGTCGCTCACGGCGTTTTAGCGGCTGGAGTTCGGGCGCTTTTCCAATGTGGAACGTTGAACGCGCCGCCTTGCAGCGCGCGGCCGGCTTCTACACGCCTTTTCCGAGTTGAGATCGAAGCGTCAGTGAGTCTGTCGGCGCGCCGTTCAGCTTTCCAAAGAAATGCTCGAGAACCGATTCAAGGATGTAAATGAATCGTTGCAGGCTACGTTCGTCCGATACATATGGTGTGCACCCCGGCATCAAGGACGGGCTGTGAAACGAAAGGCATAAAACCTTTTTCCCGTGGCCAACCAAGTTGTCCATTAGACGTATCATATCATTCTCGTCGGCCCCCTCTGGAGACAAACTGATGCGTTCGACCAAGCCGAGGCGCGCAAGCACGCTAGGAATTCTCCATCTTATAGCGGTATCGCTGAAAAGGTACCTATCGAGACTTGCGCGATCAATGTTGCGCCAAGGCCCGATTAAGCTGCCCGTAACAGGTAAGAATAGAAAATCGGGATACTTCAAAGACCAAAATGGCTGGTCTGGGAGCCCGAAAAAATCTGGCCCGCCACCTTTGCCGGCAAAGCTCTTGAACGGAACCACGCTCGTATCCACTCTGAACCCAAGCTCCACAAGCGTATCAATACGAGCCAAATCAAGACCATACCGACCAGCCTTGTATACTCTCGGATTCTCTCCGAGATTTTCACGAATCGTTTTGGCGAGGCATTCAAGTTTTCGCCGCTCAAGATCGCGCGGCAAGTTGCTGGGAAAACTATTCTCTAAGCATATGACTTCTTCGTGCGGCGGCGTAACCCAAGGATGCAATTGGGCTCCGATCAAGCATTCGCCACCGTTAACCCAGGGGCCGAGGGTCTGCCTCGCAAGTTCGCTCGAGGCGACCGGATAATCGACGATATAAACCGGTTTTAGGCTGTAGCGGCGGAAAATATCATGCGCGAGACGCAAATTTGAAATGGCTTGAACAGACGTATTGCTTCTCCGAAACGGACCCGTCCAATCGAATTCCTCTTCCGTATCCACATGTATACAGAGTTGTGGACGGTCAAGCGCCGAAGTGTCGGCGCGAATGAACCTGACTGTCTCAGCTGGTGCCATTTCTCGAATAATGCGTTTAAGGCGAGCAGACTCTAATCAAATCTCATGGCCCTAGATTATACAGGGCAGTGGAACGCCTGGGACTGCAGATCGACCGATTACGCAAGCCGTTAGCCTCCACGAACTCCAGCAGAATTCTTAGACCGAAAGTACTTCTTCATGTCTCGAATTATGGGTGCCGTCAACAACATATGGCGGAAGTTATCGAAAGGATCGCCGCCCATGAGCGTCGACTTAATAAGATACCCGGTGCCGCGCCAATATCTGTCGGCCGAACAAAGTTGTTTTCCAATTTGGCGCGCGAGAACCCGTTCGGCGCGAATATGATCCAGGACCGACAAAGCGTCGGCGTTAGACCGCATATGTCCACGCAACATGTCGGCCGTGACCGTTGCAATCAGATTCGCATTGCGAGCCATGTAGCTCGTCGAGCGTAATTCGATGTTGACGAGCGGGTCGGGTACTAGGCCGACTACGCCGTTCGTCGCCAGACGAATCCACAAGTCGCGATCTTCGGCTATTTTTAAACGAGGATTGAAAGGGGCGATGCCAAGGTCTTCACGCCGCGCCATTGCACAAGGTGTGGCAACATATGAGTGCCACAACAGTATTTTCCATCCATTCGGTTGGCGCGGGGCCAAACCTTCAAATAACAGAGCAACTTGTGCTCCATTCGTATCCACCCAATAGGCGTTGCATCCACAAAGCGTGACGCGATTGTCGTCGCGCATGATCTCGACTTGCCGGGAAAGTTTCCCAGGCATCCAAACATCGTCGGCGTCGAGAAATGAAACGAATTCCCCTTTCGCTGTGGCTACCCCGGCATTCCTCGCTACCGCCGGACCGGAATTTGTATCCAAGGCCAATACGCGCAAACACACTCCGAGTTCTTCCCCGTATTTGCGGGCGACCTCGACAGTGTCATCGGAGCTTGCGTCATCAACTACGATGACTTCAAAATCACGCATCGTTTGCTGGGCAACGGAACGCAGAGCACGAGGTAAGAAACTCGCAGCGTTGAAAGCTGGAACGATAACGCTAACCGTAGGACTCGCCATTCCAAATGATCCAGTAATCGAACGAGTTGTACATAACAAGAGTGTAGGCTGATAGTATTATAAGAATCTGTGCCGCACGCGCCACAGAACAATATCGCGGTCTGATTCGAATTCCATGCGTGCTTAATCCGACACCTGCGCGCCAATAGAATCGTTTGCTTTCGCCCAGTAGAAAAACGCTTTGCGCCATGAACTCGCAAGCCCAGTCCCCGCTGCATCAAATGCAAATCCCGGTGTGGCCCGCTCACCCGAAGAACTAATATGAGTTACAATCCAAATCGGCATGCATTACCTTAATTTCTTCAAATCGTAGGTTGGTAGATTGTGATCACTCGCGTATCAACGAATTGTGCAGCGAATTCATACGATATTTTGCTGCTCATTATCGTAAACTTAAGAACAAATTGAGGCTGACGTGACACTTATTGCAGACGTGCAAGAGCCTTCAAAAATTTCCACGAACAACATCGCGCTCTGGCATCAGTATTTACGCGACGCCCGGTACCAAGCCGCAGCCTTTCTTTCACCAGAGTTTAGTCGAGCATGCGAGCGAGCTTACGGCTCCGCCCGCGTTGCAGTCTTGCACGAAGATGGCGATGTTATCGGCTTTTTCCCGTTTCAATTTTCCGGTCCTTTCGCATCAAAGCTTGGATATGCGGTGCGCATTGGCGAAGAGCTTTCGGATTGTGCCGGCGTTGTGGCTCGCGATGGTACATCAATACCCGAGCGCAAACTTCTCCGCATATGTAGCTTGACCGGTTACCATGTTTCCCACTTGCCGCTCCAACAAAAGGAAATCCGGCTCGATCGCGCGCCTACCGATTCCGAAATTGCAAAGGGTCATCTCATTAATCTCTCCGATGGACCCGAGGCATACCTTGAGAATCTGACCGCCGCAAACGTAGATTTTGTCAGAGACACTGAACGCCGCATGCGCCGTTTAGCCAAAGATCTCGGACCCATCAAATATCGCAGCTATCCGCGGCCGACATCCGACCAAGTGAGAAGCATTGTCGAACGAAAGCGGCTTCAATACCGCGCGACAAAAGCCGAAGACGTTTTTGCAGCCAGCAGCCGCCTTACGCTATTGCTCGAGCTAACGCGCGTCGATTCTGACTTTTGTCGGTTGCATGTCTCCGAACTATGTGCCGACGAGGACGTGATCGCTAGTCACATCGGATTGCTTGGACAAGGAACATTGAACTATTGGTTTCCCGTGTATGAGCCCGATTTGAGGAAATACTCTCCTGGGCGGCTCTTGCTGTGGCATACGATCCAACACGCAAAGGACGACGGCATTACGCTCATAAACCGGGGCGAAGGTGATACGCAAGCCAAACGGGATTTTTCCAATGCGGAGCAATATTTTGCCCGCAGACTAATGGTACGTGATGGGGTGGCCGGAGTGATCGCGCGCGGTTTTTCCGCTTTGGACTGGAGACTGTCCACGCTCAGGCGTGTTCTTGCTCGTGAATAAACCGTTGGCGAGAATGAAATCTGAGATCATTCATTTGCCGGTCCACGCCGTGCAGGCCGAAGCACCAGATTCATGGCCAATTCCGGCAAGTTTCTCCTCGAATCAAACCCGTTGCCAGTGCGCAAGCGCGATAAATCGATTTCGATTCGACCAATCGCTTCGGCGCCGTCCAATGTGTCCACCGAGTTCAAGAGTGGTTCGCTTGAAAAGCGCATTCGGAAACCATGGTGCTCCGCTGTATCCGAGATTTGCCGATTGTACCTTCCATGCGGGAAAGAGAAGCTTTCAGGAGCGGCCTTCAAAGGTAAATTTGACAAGCGTTCCCTACAGTTCTTGATTTCAACTTCAATATCACCGATTTCGGTCAACGGATCATGCGAATGCCCATGACCTCCGATATCGAAGTTAAGCCCGCTCAATTGTACCAATTCCGCCTCATTAAGCATCGTCCTATCTAGGCACGCGCGGCGCGCACTAAGCCCTTTTATGGCTGTGCGGCGCATTGATGGAGGTATACGGTTGAGTTTCTCGACCATAGCGTCCGGCCATTTCTGACCGCGGGATTTCTGTGAGAAGGCGTCTTCGCCACCACATATTGCGATGGCCTCGTCGATTTTCAAATCACCGCGGTCAGCGAGCCTAAGGATGTCTTCCTGCCAGTAGCCTTCGTTCGTTCCCAGCTGCCCTGTGCTTACAAAAACAACCGCGGGCAGATCAAATTCTCGCAAAACCGGAGCAGCATAATCGAGTGTGTCGCGCCAGCCATCATCAAACGTGATGAGTAGTGGACAAGGGGGCAAAGTCGCGCCGCCGCACGCCGCCTTCACTTGCTCCAGTGACACGACAGAATAAAATTTTTTGAAAAATGAAAGGCAGGATCGGAATTCGTCTGGCGTGATCGTGTAATGCGGATTAGCGGATGAGAATCTCGAGTCGTTGAGCGGGACGACCCTATGAAACATTACCACCGTAAGATTGCGGCGATTCACAAACCGGTGCCAAAGGCGAAGCCCCCCGATCTCAAATAGGAATCTTTTGGCGAATATCTTAAGTGCGACCAGTTTGTCGATGGTCATTGCGGAAATCAACACGCGTGAGATATTGTGGCGGTTACATCAATAAGTCGATAATGCAGCGTATATCGGTATAAAAGATATTGGGGCTGTGTGACATTGTCAAAAGTCAAGACGTTCTCTCGTCTAATACTGTACGTCGCAGAACCGCTCAACACCGCCTATCGGCCAATCGCGCGATCTTTGCCAGCCGCCTTGAAGAGTCAGGTTGTCCGAGCCCTTGCGGTTTCGACATTTCGTTGGACCGGAAAAGTCCCTGGCCACTATCACCACTATATCGATCGCGAAAGAACGAATCGCGGCGACTTGGCAATTGCGAAAGCCATACCCGAGTTGATCGCCGAAGCCGCGCAATTCGAGATTGGTGAAGTCATTGAATTGAGGTGGCGCGAACTTACCACCGATTTCATATCTACGATTGATCCCGATCGCGATGTTTTTGTCCTCGGTGCCGGCGGCTACTTCATGTTTAAGACGGCGCAGGATTTAAATCCCGATGTGATAGCGGACCTTCAGATTCTCAACTCCGTGCCTTGTCCGATGATCTTGTTTGGGCCCGGTACGAATCTGTTCGTGGGCGACAAAGCCGATGCCTCGGTTGAACCCAACGCGGCGTCGCGGGCCGCTTTGAATCGGTTGGCGCATAAGGTCCGAGGTGGATTCGTCAGAGATCGTGTATCGGAAGA
>JAGREB010000399.1 GCA_020446775.1 Paracoccaceae bacterium | reverse complement strand
TGCTCGACGAAGCCGACCGGATGTTGGATATGGGCTTCATCAAGGACGTGTCGGCAATCGTTCGCTCGCTGCCGAAAGAACGCCAATCGCTGATGTTTTCCGCGACCATGCCGAAAGAGATTTCCGACCTTGCGTCGCGGATTCTGAACGAGCCGGTCCGGATCGAGGTGTCGCCGAAACCGGTGCCGACCGACCGCATCATCGAGCAGGTCTACCACGTCGGCGCCAGCGCCAAACGCGCCCTATTGACCGAGATCCTGCGGGATCCGGCGATGGCGCGCGTGATCGTGTTCACGCGCACCAAGCACGGCGCGAACCGTGTGGCCGAGAACCTCGACAAAGCGGGCATTACGTCTGCCGCGATCCACGGCAACAAATCGCAGAACGCCCGTCAACGCGCTCTGGCAGATTTCAAATCGGGTAAGGCCCGTGTGTTGGTGGCGACCGATATCGCCGCGCGTGGGATCGATGTCGCTGATGTATCCCATGTCATCAACTTCGAGCTGCCGAACTTGCCGGAAAGCTATGTCCATCGCATCGGCCGTACGGCGCGCGCCGGCGCGCAAGGCATCGCGATTTCGTTTTGTGATCCGGCGGAACGCAGTTTCCTGCGCGGCATCGAGCGCTTGACCAAGAAGACCCTGACTCAAATGTCCTGGACTCCGCCGCCGCAATCGCAACGTTCGGCGGAAAACAGACAGGGCCAAAACCAGGGTCAGCGTCATCAAAACCACGGCCACCGCGGAAAATCGCATGGCCAGGGTCACCATCATCAGCACCGTCGCGCCGCGGCCTAATCCGGGCGCCGAAGGAGAAACTACCGCATGGCGAAAGAAGCACTGCTCGAGTTCGAAGGCATTGTCACCGAAGTTCTGCCGGATGGCAGGTTCCGTGTGAAACTGGATAACGACCACATGATTATCGCTTATACGGCGGGCCGCATGAAAAAGAACCGCATTCGCACGCTCGCGGGCGATCGGGTGATGGTCGAAGTTTCGCCTTACGATCTCGAAAAAGGCCGTTTGATCTTCCGTCACAAGGACGAAAAGTCGATGCCGCCGGCTCAGCGGCGAAACTTCAACAATCGGCGTTAATTCTCTATTTCAAAGCGTTTCTGTCGGCCGCGCATAGACTGCGCGGCCGATTTTTTTGCGCCTGCGGTCCACATGTTTTTTTGCGCCCGCGGCGCATATGGGTAAGGTCGGGTTATGGATATCGCCCACTATCGCGCCAAGCTCCTAGCGCTGCGGGACGACCTTTCTGCGGAAAGCGAGAAAACCCGCGGCTCGCGTCAGCCGGTCGAACTCGACCAACAAGCCGTTGGCCGCGTGTCGCGCGCCGACGCCATGCGCGACCAAGCCATGGCCATCGAACTCGAGCGGCGGCGCGAACAACAGCGCTTGCGGGTCGATGCCGCCCTCAAGCGGGTCGCGGACGGGACTTTCGGTGAATGCCTCGCCTGCGGGGAGTTGATCGGCGAAAAGCGCTTGGACCTCGATCCGACCCTGCCGACCTGCGTTGCCTGTGCGGGAAAGGCGGCCGGTCCCAGTTAGCCGGTCCCGGTTAATTGCGTCCGGCTTGACGGACGCACCGCTTTCGCCCATCAAACGGCACTCCCAGATCGCCAAGCTGGGCCGTCCGCTACACAGGGACCCTTCCATGACCGCCATAGTCGATATCATCGCCCGTGAAATCCTTGATTCGCGCGGCAATCCCACCGTCGAAGTCGATGTCACGTTGGAGAGCGGCGCGTTCGGCCGCGCGGCGGTGCCGTCCGGGGCTTCGACCGGGGCGCACGAAGCCGTCGAATTGCGCGACGGCGACAAGGGACGCTATGGCGGTAAAGGCGTACGCAAGGCCGTGCAAGCGGTGAACGGCGAGCTGCATCAAGCGTTGGCCGGGCTCGACGCACGCGATCAGGTCAAAATCGACCGAACGATGATCGACCTCGACGGCTCGCCGAATAAAAGCAAACTCGGCGCTAACGCGATCCTCGGCGTGTCGCTGGCGGTCGCGAAAGCTGCGGCGGAAGACGCGGGCCTTCCGCTTTACCGCTATATCGGCGGTGCGGCGGCCCACATTCTACCGGTGCCGATGATGAACATCGTCAACGGCGGCGCCCATGCCGATAATCCGATCGACATTCAGGAATTCATGGTCATGCCGGTTTCGGCGCCGACCATGGCCGATGCCGTGCGCATGGGCGCGGAAGTGTTCCAGGCGTTGAAGAAAAAGCTGAAGGATGCCGGCCACAATACAAACGTCGGCGACGAAGGCGGCTTTGCCCCCAACCTCGCGAGCGCCGACGATGCCTTGTCGTTCATCATGAAGGCAATTGAAGCGGCCGGTTACAAGCCTGGCCAGGACGTCGTGCTGGCGCTCGATTCCGCGTCGACCGAATTCTTCAAGGACGGCAAATACGACATGGCGGGCGAAGGCAAGAAGTTCGACGCCGCCGGTATGGTGAAATTCTACGAAGGGCTGATCGCCAAGTACCCTATCGTCTCAATCGAGGACGGCATGGCCGAGGACGATTTCGACGGCTGGGCGCAACTGACCAAGGCCGTCGGAAACAAATGTCAGCTGGTGGGCGACGACTTGTTCGTTACGAATCCGGTGCGCTTGGCGGATGGAATCGTAAAAGGCCTCGCCAATTCGATCCTGGTGAAAGTGAACCAAATCGGCACGCTGACCGAAACGTTGGCGGCCGTCGAAATGGCGCATAAGGCCGGTTACACGGCGGTTCTGTCGCATCGTTCGGGCGAGACCGA
>JAGREB010000398.1 GCA_020446775.1 Paracoccaceae bacterium | reverse complement strand
CATTCGATGTTCATGCATCGTCATCGTGTGCGGCCAACAGCGATAGTGAATCGCGGACTTGTTGTGCCGGAATGCCATCGACGATGCAGATCAATCGCGAACGATGGTCGCGGTCCGGCCATGCCGGGAGATGTTGTGGCGGCGCGAACACCGTTTGAACACCTTGCACCAACGTCGGCCTGCCCGTTCCCGCAATCTCGATCAAACCTTTGCACCGTAGCAGGCGGCGGCCGAAATGCGTGCGCGCGAAATCGATCCACGCGGCAAGCGTTGGCCACGTAACCCGATTGTCAATGACGAAACTGTCCGCGCGCACTGACCTCGAGTGATGTCCATGGATGTGCTCGCCTTGTGGCGCATGCGCGGCCGTCTCGATTTCACCGCGGAACAGATCCATTAGAGCCGTGGGAACGGTGCCTGAGTTGGGAATAGCAACGATATTTGCCGACGGATTGATGTGTACGAGGCGATCCCGCAAAGTTTCGGGAATCTCATCGTTCGTTTGGTCGACCTTAGATACGGCTAAAACATCCGCCATGGCAGTTTGGCGTTGCGCTTCATCGTGGTGCTGTAGGGATTCGGTGGCGAGCACAGCGTCGATCACTGCGACAACGCCGGCCAATCGGAAGTAATGCGCGACGAAACTGTCACGCAGAAGCGTCTGTAAAATCGGCGCGGGGTCCGCAAGGCCCGTGGTTTCGACGATTACACGCTTGAATTCGGGGATCTCGCCGCGCGTCCGGCGTTCGTATAGCTCCGCCAGGGTCTCTTTGAATCCGTTTAGCATGCCGCAGCACAGGCATCCCGCGTTCAGCAACACGACATTATCGTCAGGGCTGTTCTGGGCATTGGCGACCAGTAAATGATCGAGACCGATATCGCCGAGTTCGTTCACAACGACGGCGGTATCGGCCATCTCCGGAGCGCGCAAGGTCTTGTTCAGTAAGGTCGTCTTGCCGCTACCCAAGAATCCGGTCAGCAGTGAGACGGGAATGCGATCGTCCGCCGCCATAGCTCTTCCATCACGAAGCGCGAACCGCCACTCAGTGTGGCAACACGTTTCCGTTCTTAGCCCGGACGGTTGCGAGGCGCCATGCCAGATTGCCAAATGTCGGTGTTTACACTACATCCCAGAACGAACCTGACAACCCTGACCAGTTTCAGGTGCGTGGCGGCGTTAACCCCGAATCAATCTCCGCCGCGTTTCTCATGATCAAAGGGTACGCCCATGTCCAATCACCCCGGTAAAATTCTGCGCGCAAAACTTGAAGAACGACGCGGCCTGCTGGTGCCCGGCGCGGCCAACGCGCTGAGCGCGCGCATCATCGAAGATCTCGGATTCGAGGCGATCTATATTACCGGGGCCGGCGTCACCAATATGTTCCTCGGCATCCCCGATCTCGGATTTATCTCGTTGCCCGAGATCGCGCAGCATACCGGTGCGATCCGCGATGCCGTCTCGCTACCGCTCATCGTCGACGCCGATACCGGTTTCGGTAACGCACTCAACGTCCAACACACTGTGCGTGTGCTCGAACGCGCAGGTGCGAATGCCATTCAATTGGAAGATCAGGTCATGCCCAAGCGATGCGGGCATTTTGCCGGGAAAGACATCGTTGCGACGGACGAGATGGTCGGGAAAATCAAAGCGGCCGTCGATGCCCGTATCAACGGCGATTTTCTGATCGTCGCGCGCACCGATGCTCGCGCGAAAGACGGTTTCGAACCAGCTATCGAACGGGCGCAAAGGTTCATCGAAGCAGGTGCGGACGTCACGTTTGTCGAGGCGCCAGAGTCCAAAGAAGAAATTGCCGAAATCGCGAAGCGGTTGTCGGTGCCCCAAGTCATCAACATGGTGATTGGCGGGAAAACGCCGGTTATGGACCTGTCAGAGCTAAAGGCCATGAATTATGGCATGGTTTTGTACGCGAATGCCGCGCTTCAAGGTGCGATCACCGGCATGCAGGCCGCGCTTAACGAGTTGAAGGCGACCGGCCGCTTGGACGAAAACAGCACGTCGGTCACCAATTTCGGCGAACGCCAGCGATTGGTGCAAAAACCGTTGTTCGATAAACTCGAAAAGAAATATGCGGCCAAATAGGATCGCGTAACCATAGCGCGGAGCAAGACCATGAAGCCTTGGGATGGGATCATCAGCGAAGACGAGCAACGCGCATACCGCGCTGCCGGTTTCGGGCGTCCGTCGGGCCTCGGTCAGCGGCCCGCGTTGCTCATCATCGACGTTCAATACCGGACCGTCGGCACCAAGCCGATGCCGTTTTGGGACTCGATCAAGGAATTTCCGACCAGTTGCGGCGATGTCGGCTGGAACGCCGTCGGCAATATCAAGAAATTGGTCGATCTGTTTCGCGCGCGCAAATGGCCGATCCTCTATCCTCATGTCGCGCCGAAGGTCGCCCACGAAGGCGGCCGTCTGGCCGAAAAAGTGCCGCAGATCATGAACATCGCGGCGCACGGATACAATTTTGTCGAGGAGATCGCGCCGCAGCCTGGCGACATTCTAGTGCCGAAGAAACATCCCAGCGCGTTTTTCGCCACGGCGCTCGCCAGTCACCTTATCGATCTCAGCGTCGATACATTGATCGTGACCGGTTGCACGACAAGCGGGTGTGTGCGCGGCTCCGTCGTTGACGGGTTTTCGCTCAATTTCCGGGTCAGCGTACCGATGGAATGCGTGTACGACCGTAGCCGCGTTTCGCACGCCGTAAACTTGTTCGATATGTCGGAAAAATACGCCGACGTCCTTCCGCTCGACGAGCTTTTGAAAAAGCTCGATGGTCTAAGTCCGCGGCAAAGCTAAATCTGTTTCGGGATTTGTTGGCGAAGTTCCGAGCGAAGAAACCCGGCGCTCGTTGCAGTAATGCCACACGCATGCCGGTTCGCTTGGGGCGGCGCCGGACTTGTGGAAGAGCTTGGTTTATGCCGGAAAATCAGTCCTAAAGCACACCTGTTCGCATCGTGAGCCGGTCCTAATTTGAGAACCTTGGCCGGGTGATGATCAAGCCCAACCTATTGTCTGGTAAAGCAGACATATCATACTATCCCTACCGATTGGGATAGGTGGGGACCGCGGCGAAAGTTATTTCGTCTGCCGATTTTAAATTCAGTCCCACCCAAACTTGTCGCGTTCGAGAGGTCCCGCCCGTGCGGGATCCATGAAAATGGGGAGTGCCGAATAATGGCAACAAAGGTTTTGCGGCCAATTCGTATTGCCGTTGGAGTGATGTCGGTCGTCCTGCCGGCGATTGTCGCCCAGGCACAGGATCAAGCTGCTCAAATCGGAAACCTCGAGGAAATCGTGGTCACGGCGCGTGCGCGCGAAGAGCGGTTGCAAGACATTCCGCTCGCGATCACGGCCTTCACGTCCGAAGACCTCCAGAAACGTTCGATTGATGACATGCGCGATGTCGCCCGCCTGACGCCCGGCTTTGCGTTCGAAGAATACTCAGGTTCCAGCAATACATCGCCCGTGATCCGTGGCGCGACGCAGATCGCCGGATCGGTCGAACAACCCGTTTCGTTCTTTCTCGACGGTGTATATCTGCCGCGCAGCTACATTACCGACATTGGGTTCAGCGGCATCG
Organism: Paracoccaceae bacterium; assembly: GCA_020446775.1. GTDB lineage: Bacteria > Pseudomonadota > Alphaproteobacteria > Rhodospirillales > Rhodospirillaceae > VGEM01. Next base: position 1,808 of record JAGREB010000398.1, on the reverse strand, counting down.
AACGTGTCGAAATCGTGAAGGGTCCGCAAAGCGCGCGTTATGGCCGCAACGCTTTCACCGGCGCCGTGAACTACATTACGCGCCGGCCGGGCGACGAATGGTCTGGCCAGTTGCAAGGCACGCTGGGCGATTATTCGCGGATCGACATCGGCGGTTATCTGTCCGGCCCCGTGGTCCAAGATAAAGTCGGCATGATCATCAATTTCGACACCACGAAATTCGATGGCAGCTGGAAGAACCCGCATCAATTCTGCGACATCAACTTCAGTCTCGGAACCGACTGCCGTCTCGGCGGATACGACAAGACGACGATCAGCGCCGGAGCCGTCTTTACGCCGGTCGACAATCTGTCGATCGATGTCTCCTATTTCAATCTCGACAGTAAAAAGGAGCAGATGGCCCAAAATACCTTCGGTGAGTTGGGTCACAACAGCAGCGTCATGAACTGCGGCCAGTACAATCCGGATGTTCGCCCGGCGGGTTCCGGCACGGGCGGCGGCGGCGACTGGTTCCGCCTTTATTGCGGCAAATTGCCCGTCTCGCCGACCATGGCGGTGGATCCGCGCTCTTACGGTACGCAACTGGACGCGGATTTCCTCCGTATTGGAGTTGCATACGACTTCAACGACGAGTTTTCGTTCAGCTACACCTATGGTTTTGTTGACGCGCAGATCGAAGCCAATCGCTTCTCCGACTTTGGCAGCAATTGCGACTACTTCATTCCAGGTGCGTGCGTGTTCAGCGGCGTTGCGGTTAGTACAAACCGCACTGAATCCCATGATGGGCGCTTGACCTACGATTCGGGTGACGTGCGTGTCTCCGCGGGTTTGTTGTATTCGCCTTACCGTGACGTGACGGGCAATGCATTCGCGACACAAGCGCCACTCACCGCTCCGCCGGCGGCGCCGCTACATCCCGGCAACAGGTCGGACTACTTGTTATACTTCTTGCTTGGGCAATCGCTGACCAAGAACAAGATCACGTCGCCGTTTGCGGAAGTCAGCGTTGGGCTCATGGACGGTAAACTTCGTCTCGGCGCCGAAGCCCGCTACACGCACGAAACGCGTTATCAGCAGGCCTTGTCGTCCGGCGGGACCGGCGGTCTTCTGGTGTTCTCGGGCGGATCGTATACCGCCACCTACAACTCGTTCACGCCCCGTATCACTGTCGACTACAATATCGACGATGACCGCTTGGTCTACGCGTCTGCGGCCAAAGGCGTGAAATCGGGTGGCTTCAACACCTCGGCGTTCTTGCCGGAAAACCGTGCCTATGGCGAGGATTCCAACTGGACCTACGAAATCGGCAGCAAGAACACGTTCGGAAACTTCCGCGTGAATGCCGATATTTTCCTGGTCAAGTGGAAGAATCAGCAGATCCCAGCTGCGGATCCGCAGAACCCGGCTGTTCTGCCGATCGTGATCACGTTGAACCTTGGCAATACGACGTCGAAAGGCTTTGAGTTTGAAGGCGCCTGGGCGCCGAACGAGAACTTCAACTTGAGCGGTTCGCTCTACTACGGTGACGCGACCTACGATCAAGGCACGTTCCACCTGAACTTCGCCCGCACGCCGGCCATCTGCGACAACGTGGTCTGCCCGACGAACGGCGAAATCAGCGGCAATCAAACCCCGCGTGCGCCGCGTTGGATGGGTGCGCTGGGTGCCGAGTGGACCGACTCGATCGGCGGGGCGTTGAACCTCGACTACTACATCCGCGGCGACTTGTCCTATCAGACCAAGGCGTATGCCGACGAAATGAACTTGGCCTACGTCCCGTCGCGGACCGTCGCCAACGCCCGCCTCGGC
>JAGREB010000397.1 GCA_020446775.1 Paracoccaceae bacterium | reverse complement strand
GCCACCTTCCACGCGCCGCCGTGGTGGGCGTCGCCGCCCTTCTTGACGCGCTTGATGATGGTGACGCCACCCTCTTTGCCGAAATCGGGACGTTCCGCCATGTCCTTGCCCGCGCTGACCTTTCCGGTTCAAAAACCGATATTTTTCAACGGGAAACTGTAATCTTTCCGAGTTGCCGACTCAAGCCGCACCGGATCGGGCACTCAAGGGCCGACCGGGGCCAACTCCAAGCGATTGCTGGCGTTTTCGTCCGGTTTGGTGACTCGGAAATAGTCTCCATCACGCCATCCGACCAGCAAATCGTCAAAATGTGGTGAAAGTGGGTGTGCCGACTGGCCGCCGGCCAACGTGAATTGCGATTTCGCGGGATCGGCGAGGTCGTAGATCGCGCGGATTCCGGGACCATGCCGGTGGCTGAGCGGCGGGTCGGACGTCGTTCGCGCCGAGCTGCCGCGATTGACGGTGGCGTTGTCGCCGCCGGTCGCGATCTCGAATGAGCCGAACGAGCGCAGGCCTGGAACGAAACCAAAGATCGGATGCCGGAACCGGGCGATATGAACGTCGCCCCAACGCCATGCCGTGGGATCGGGTCCAAGCCGCGTTTCGATCCATTGCAACGTCTCGGTCCAGGCGGCCGTTACGGCGGAACGGCAGCTTTCCGTTTGCGAAGTGGTCGTGTCATCGCACCATACCGAATCTTTCGAAAGAATCTCGTGAATCAATGCGGGACGGTCGCCGAAGAAGTCGCCGTATAACGGGCCAAGTTCATCGGCGATCAATTTCGCTTTCAAACGCTCGATCCAAACCGTGAAGATCAACGGCTCCACGCGCTCGCGCCCGGTTGACCCGTCCCAAATCCGCAGTATTTCGGCGAGCGCGAGGCCGCGCTCGTCCTTCGTATCGAGATTGTCGATCAAGAGCGGGACAAGCTCGCGCGCCATCAGCGACACATCGTCGAATTGCAGATTTGCGATTTGCGCGAGCGTAATCCCGGCGCGGTCGGCGATGGTGTCTTCGATCCGCTGCGCCCGATACGGCTCGGGCCACTCGGTGGCGATCAGGTGAGAGTATTCGGGACCAACGATGCGATTGTTGGCATTGATCAAAACGCCAGTTTTGGGATTTAGCGCCTGCGGCAGCTCCTCGAAGGGTACCCAACCCAGCCAGTCGCAGGTTCCGTCCACTCCGGACGTCGGGACGATGCCATTGCAGGATTCCGATGCACGGATCGGCAGGCGACCGGCCGCGACATAACCGATATTGCCGCGCGAGTCGGCAAACATGACGTTTTGCTGGGGCGAGTGAAACCGCGCGGCGGCGGCGCGGAAGTCTTGCGCATTTTTGGCGCGCGCCATCGCATAAATCGCGTCGGCGGAACGGTCGTCGGGGATCAAAAGAGTCGCAGCCAGGGCGAGGACCGTATCGGTACCACCTGCGGCTTTTCTTGCACTCGTATCGACCAAATCACTGACGACAGGGCCGTGCCGGGTGGCAAGGACGGCGATGGTTTCCGGCGCGCCGAAGCGAACATTAATCGTCTCTTCGTGCGTTTCGAAGGGAAGGGGGCCAATGGGCGACATGTAGGAGGTCCCGCCGACAACCTGTTCGACGAACAAGTCCTGGGTATCGCCATGGGTGGTTGTGAACCCCCACGCCATGTTGCCGTTTTGCCCTAGAAGGTGAAACGGCACGCCTGGAACCGTGGCGCCGGTCAGGGTTACGCCCGGATATGACACCGTCGCGATGTACCAAAGATTGGGTGAGGAAAAATTCAAATGCGGGTCGTTCGCCAGGATCGCGCCGCGCGTCGCGGTCCGGTTAGGCGACAGTGCCCAGATATTCGAGGCCAACGTCGGTTTGGCGATATCCATGACCTCGGCAAGCAGTGTTTTCGCGCGTTCCGGTTCGACGCGCGCGGCCGCCGCTATCGTGACCGGTCCCCGGGTTTCGGTATCGGGAAACAGTCTTGATGCTTTTTCTGAGCCGAGCGACTCAATCAATTGCACACGCAGCAATTCTTCGTTCCAATTTCCGGACAATTGCAGGCCCATCAGCTTTTGCCAGACGATGGAGTCTGCCGCCTGCCAGGGCTCGGGCGAAAACCACATGATCTGAAACTCGAGCGGCAATGGGCCGGAGCTTTCGAGGAAGGCGTTGATCCCTGAGGTATAGGCGTCGACCGCGACTTTGGTCGCGGGATCCAACGTCGCGGCACTCTGTTCGGCCAGCCGATACAAGCCGAGCGTGCGCATGAAACGGTCGGTGCGCAGGCCCATAGGACCGACCAACTCGGATAGGCGCCCCTGACCGGTCCGGCGCATCATTTCCATCTGAAACAGACGGTCTTGCGCATGGACGAAGCCAAGGGCGAAGTAGGCATCGGCTTCGGATTGGGCATCGATCCAGGGAATGCCGCGATCATCGCGGGTGATCGTAACCGGCGCAGATAAACCGTCAGCCATGATCTGGCCTTCGGTTTTCGGCAAAGATCCAAAAAGGGATACGCTGAACCACAGGGCACCGACGACGACGAGCAGAGTTGCTACCGCCGCGACTGCTCCGGTCAGACGAAGTACCCATTTCAGAATCAGGAATAGATTTGACAAATCGGGTCCGGTCGGTTGGCGTGAACGCTTTACGGATTATTTAGAGGCCGTGTCGAATGATCGACCCCTAAAAATGCCGTTCGGCACCGAAGGATGCCGTCACGTCATGCGCCGCATCAAGCGAAACTCTTTCGATCCTTTGGGATCCTCAATGCACCTCGACGAGGTGCTGTTCGAGATCGTTGCCATCGGCAATTCGGTCAAGGTTTCGGCTATCGATCCGCTGAGTAATACGGAAGTCAGCATTATCGGCGCGCCGTCCATGACGCGTTATTCGCTGAAGATGAATGCGCTGCGGAAGCTCGAGAAGGTCATGCGCGACCGGGCCGCGAAACAGGATGCGTGGGACGAGGCCACTGTCTCGAGCCGGAGGCGGCGCGGGCTCTACGCCTGATCCGATTTCTTGCACCATTACAGGGGCTTGCCGCGCACTAGTGGCGTAGCGCGATATGTGGTATCCGGAGCCCAATCAACCACCAAACATGGTCCCGGACCTTCACCGAATCGCTCATGACCGAGGCTCTCGCCGCGACGCCCGGAGATGTTGTTGCCATTGGCAGCGACCACGCGGGCGTTGAATTGAAATCGACCTTAGCCGGCGACCTCGCGGCGATGGGCTTCAAGGTGCTCGACGTCGGCACCAACGGAACCGCGTCGGTCGATTACCCAGATTTCGGCAAGGCCGTCGCGACGGCCGTGAAAGACGGCAAAGCCAAGGCCGGTGTCGTCGTTTGTGGGACGGGTATCGGGATCAGCATTGCCGCAAATCGCGTATCTGGGATTCGCGCCGCTTTGGTCCACGATACGTTCACCGCGGCGATGGCGCGCGAGCACAACGACGCGAATGTGCTGGCTCTGGGCGCCCGGGTGATTTCGCCCGAAACGGCACGCAACGCCTTAAAGACCTTTTTTTCGACCCCATTTGGCGGCGGACGGCATGCCGGCCGCGTCGCCAAACTGGGATAACCCTGAAACGCCGAACAAGATCGAGTTTGCCATGGACCAACGTGTATCGCCGAAATTCTTCTCCGCTTCTCTGGCGGAGGCCGACCCCGAGGTCAAAGCCGCGATCGATCAGGAACTGCATCGCCAGCAGGATCAGATCGAACTGATCGCTTCCGAGAACATTGTCAGCGCGGCGGTGCTGGAGGCGGTCGGCAGCGTGCTCACCAACAAGTACGCCGAAGG